>NZ_JBHHMJ010000571.1:0-20037 GCF_042136455.1 Stenotrophomonas sp. 3diitr2024 | reverse complement strand
GGGCGTTGCCCGGCGGCCACCTTGCTCCACCGTGCCGGAATCGGTACCGCCGCTCTCGCCAAGGTGCCTCAGGATGGCTGGCAGCAGGTCGCGTGCATCGCGGCCGCCGTTGCACAGGAACGACGAACTCATCCGCTGCAGGTTGTGCATGCCGATGAAGAACAAGCCCGGTTGCGGGGAAACGCCAAACTCGCCCAGCGGATAGCCGTGGGCATCCAGCGCGCCCTGTACATCGAGCCAGGGCCACTCGGCGACGAAACCGGTGGCCAGCACCACCGAGCGGATGTCTGCGGACGGCAGATCCAGCTCGCACGGGGACGGTTCCGGCTCCCAGTGCAAGTAGACCTCTTCGGGAATGTAGCGGGCATCGTCGGTGCGCGGTTCGGGCCGCGTGGCGTAGTACGCGCTGGCCAGCGAATCGAGATAGGCATACTCGGCCCGCGTCGCTTTGATCGCGGCGCGAAGTTGCGGGCGGACATCGGCGAAGCGGGCGGTGTTCCCATTGAATTCCTGCAACCGGCCCAGCAACCTGATGCCTGCACGGTGCATCGCCAGCAGGCTGATCGAACTGCCCAGGCCGGCGCCTCCCTTGCCGGAAATCAGGGGGAACTCCGCGGTGCGGGCCTTGCGCAGCGCGTCCGGCTCGCCTGCCAGTACGGCCGCCGATTGGCTTACGTGTTGATGGATGCGCCCGGCCATGTCCCACCAGGTCATCGAGTCCTTGCCGCGCAGCCGACGGGTGTGCGAATGACGATCGGCCAATGACCAGTACACGCTGCGACCACCGTCGCGCAGGTCCTGGGCGATCTGCGCGCCGGACTGGCCGCCGCCGATGACCAGCACCGCGCCCTCGGGTAGCTGGCCGGGACCGCGGTAGTCGCTGGAGTGCAGCACGGTGAGGCCTGGTGCGGGCGCGAACGGGGCCCGGGGCAACCGCGCCCGGCGGTATTCACCGGTGGCAACCACCACCGCCTGGGCATGGATCAGTCCCCGGCTGCTGTCGATGGCATAGCCACCGGACTCGGGCCCGACCCGATGGACCACGCACCCTTCGCTGATCGGCAACGAGCGCTCGTCGGCATAGTCGCGCAGCCGTCGGATCACTTCCGGGGCCCCCATGAACCCTTCCGGGTCATCCCCGGCATAGGCATGGCCATGCAGGGCCATGGTCGCGTTGGCGGTGTTGGTCTGGAACGAATCCCAGCGTCGCCGCCAACTGGCACCCACGGTTTCGGCCTCCAGCACGCGATGCTCGACGCCGGCCTCCTGCAGGAGCGCGCTGAGCGACAACCCGGCCTGGCCGGCGCCGATGATGACCAGCGGCAGCCGTGCAGGCAGGCAGCCCGGCAGGCGGGGCGGGAAAGGGGAGGGGCTGTCCAGGGAAATCACCAGGGTCGGTCCATGCAAGGCCTAGATCCGGGGCATTGCGCGGGGAATGTCCCGGGCATTCAATGGATCCCGCTCTGAAAAATGTTGCAGATCGGGCCGCCGCCCGTGGTGTCTGGCCGGGACGGCCGTCCGGGCGTCGAGGAGACCCCGGGCCTCCCGGCGCACAGGCCACCATGGCGGGGGAAAACCGACACACCTCGGGAGGCCTGGGCGCGCCAGCGGCCGCTTCCACCCACTGCCGTCATATCCCCTTCGGCCCCCGGCCGTTAGAATGGCCGCCGCTGTCCACCGCCCGCTCCCGGAGCCCCCATGCCCGTTGAAGCCCAGCCGGTAGCCGCCGTCGTCGACACGACCGGTGCGCCCGGCTATCTCTCCATTCGTGATCTGCGCAAGGAATTCGACGGATTCGTCGCCGTCGACGACGTCAACCTGGACGTGCGCAAGGGCGAGATCTTTGCTCTGCTCGGTGGCTCCGGCAGTGGTAAATCGACCCTGCTGCGCTGCCTGGGCGGCTTCGAGACGCCCACCAAGGGCAGCATCACCGTCGATGGCCAGCGCCTGGACGCGCTGCCGCCGTACCAGCGGCCGGTCAACATGATGTTCCAGTCCTATGCCCTGTTCCCGCACATGACGGTCGAGCAGAACATCGCCTTCGGCCTGAAGCAGGATGGCCTGGGCAAGGACGCGATCAGCAAGCGCGTCGGCGAGATGCTCGACCTGGTGCAGATGGGCCACCTGGGCAAGCGCAAGCCGCACCAGCTGTCCGGTGGCCAGCAGCAGCGCGTGGCGCTGGCGCGGTCGCTGGCCAAGGGGCCGAAGCTGCTGCTGCTGGACGAACCGATGGGCGCGCTGGACAAGAAGCTGCGCTCGCAGATGCAGCTGGAACTGGTCAGCATCATCGAATCGTCGGGCGTGACCTGCGTGATGGTCACCCACGACCAGGAAGAAGCGATGACCATGGCCACCCGTATCGCGGTGATGGATGCCGGCTGGATCCAGCAGGTCGGCAAGCCGGACGAGGTCTACGAGCAGCCGGCCAACCGCTTCGTCGCCGAGTTCATCGGTTCGGTCAACCTGTTTGACGGGGTGATCGACGAGGACCTGCCCGAGTACGTGACCGTGCGCTCGCCGCTGTTCCCGGCGCCGATCTACATTGCCCATGGCATCACCTGCTATGAAGGGCAGCCGGTCGCGTTCGCGCTGCGCCCGGAGAAGGTGATGATCGGCAAGGACGAGCCGGAAGGGCACACCAACAAGGCGCAGGGCGTGATCGAGGACATCGCCTACTTCGGCAGCCACTCGGTCTATCACGTGCGCCTGCCCAGCGGCGCCAAGGTGCTGGCCAACTTCGCCAACTCGCAGCGCTGGGCCAGTGATGGCTTCACCTGGGGCGACGAGGTGTGGGTGCACTGGCGCGACAACGACGGCGTGGTGCTCACCTCATGAGCGTCGCCGGCCTGAAGCGCTGGCTGCCGGGGCTGCGTGCCACGGTGATCGGCATTCCGTACCTGTGGCTGCTGCTGTTCTTCGCAGTGCCGTTCCTGATCGTGCTGATGATCAGTTTCTCGCTCAGCCGGGTCGGCTCGCCGCCGTATACCTGGCTGCTGCAGTACGTGGACGGCGGGTTCTCGCTGAAGCTGAACCTGGAGAATTACCTGGCGCTGTTCCGCGATTCGATCTATGCGCAGGCCTTCCTGAGCTCGATCAGGATCGCGGCCATCTCCACCTTCCTGACTCTGCTGATCGGCTACCCGATGGCCTATGCCATCGCCCGCCTGTCGCCGGCCGCACGCAACGTGGCGATGATGCTGGTGGTGCTGCCGTCGTGGACCTCGTTCCTGATCCGCGTGTATGCGTGGAAGGCGATCCTGGACCGCAACGGCTTGCTTGACCAGTTCCTGCAGTTCACCGGCCTGCAGGCGCTGATGACGTCGATGGGCCTGCCAAAACTGCAGATGATCGATACGCCGACCGCGGCCTACATCGGCATCGTCTACTGCTACCTGCCGTTCATGGTGCTGCCGCTGTACGCCAACCTGGTCAAGCATGACCACCGCCTGCTGGAAGCGGCCTACGACCTGGGTGCCAAGCCATGGCAGGCCTTCCTCCGCATCACCCTGCCGCTGTCGAAGGCCGGCATCATCGCCGGCTGCATGCTGGTGATGATCCCGGCAGTGGGTGAATTCGTGATTCCGGAAATGCTGGGGGGCTCGGAGACGCTGATGGTCGGCCGCCAGCTGTGGAACGAGTTCTTCAACAACCGCAACTGGCCGGGCGCGTCGGCGATGGCGGTGGCGATGATCCTGTTGCTGCTGGTGCCGATCCTGCTGTTCAACCGTTCCCAGCAGCGCCTGCTGGAAGGGAAGCAGGCATGAGCCCGCGTACCGCCAAGGGCCTGGGGCTGGGCGTGCTGCTGCTGGGCTTCGCCTTCCTGTACCTGCCGATCCTGCTGTTGATGTTCTATTCGTTCAACAGCTCGCGGCTGGCGATGGTCTGGGCCGGGTTCTCCACCCGCGCCTACAGTGACCTGTTCGCCGACCGTGCGCTGATGGATGCGATGTGGACCAGCCTGGTGGTGGCGTTCTGGACCGCCTGTACCGCCACCGTGCTGGGCACGCTGGCGGCGATGGTGATGACCCGCTTCAAGCGCTTCCGTGGCAAGCCGCTGTTCGGTGCGCTGGTCACCGCGCCGCTGGTGATGCCGGATGTGATCCTGGGCTTCTCGCTGATGGCGCTGCTGGCCTCGATGGGCGCGATTCCGGGCTTCCCGGCGCGCGGCCTGGCCACCATCTGGATCGCGCACGTCACCTTCACCCTGTGCTTCGTCACCGTGGTGGTGTCTTCGCGCCTGCAGGAAATGGACCTGTCGCTGGAAGAAGCCGCGATGGACCTCGGGGCCAGCCGGCTGACCGTGTTCACCCGCATCACCCTGCCGATCATCGCGCCGGCGCTGGTGGCGGGCTGGCTGCTGGCGTTCACCCTGTCGCTGGATGACGTGGTGGTGGCCAGCTTCGTCGCCACGCCGGGCTCGACCACGCTGCCGATGAAGGTGTTCGCGTCGGTGCGCATGGGCATCAGCCCGAAGATCAATGCGCTGGCCACGCTGCTGGTGTCGGCGGTATCGATCGCCGCGGTGATCGGCTGGTACATCAATGCCCGTGCCGAGAAGCGGCGCCAGCGCGACCTGCAGCTGGCGCGGCAGGACAACGGCTGAGTACACGATCCGTCCACTGTGCCGGCAACACCCGGCTCACGGCCGGCGGCGCACAATGGGGGTCTTCCAGATGGAGATCCCCCATGACCGTCGAGATCGTCGACCCGGCCACCGGCCAGGTGACCTACCGCCATGAACTGATGGGCGCTGCCGACATCGAGCAGCGCCTGCAGGCCGCCGCCGATGCGTTCCCCGGCTGGGCCGAGCGTTCGCTGCAGGAACGCGGCGTGATCCTGCGCCAGATCGCGGCGCAGCTGCGCACGCGCCGCGACGACCTGCAGCAGGCGATGACCCACGAGATGGGCAAGCTCAAGGCCGAAGCGCTGGCCGAGGTCGACAAGTGCGCTGCCGCCTGCGAGTACTACGCCGACCACGCGGCCGACTACCTCAAGCCGCAGTTGATCGACACCGAAGCCCAGCGCAGCTACGTGCGCTACGAGCCGATCGGGTGTGTATTCGCGGTGATGCCGTGGAATTTCCCGGTCTGGCAGGTGTTCCGCTTCCTCGCACCGGCGTTCATGGCCGGCAACGTGGCCCTGCTCAAGCACGCCAGCAACGTGCCGCAGTGTGCCGACCTGATCCTGGCGGTGTGCCGTGATGGCGGCCTGCCGGACGGCGTGTTCGACGTGCTGCACATCGACAACGACCAGGCCGCCGACGTGCTGCGCGACGCACGGGTGAAGGCGGTGACGCTGACCGGCAGCGAGCGGGCAGGGCGCTCGATCGCCTCCAACGCCGGCAGCCAATTGAAGAAGTCGGTGATGGAGCTGGGTGGCAGCGATGCCTTCGTGGTGCTCGACGATGCCGACCTCGGCAAGACGGTTGCGGCAGCGGTGAAGTCGCGCTTCGACAACAGCGGGCAGACCTGCATCGCGGCCAAGCGGTTCATCGTGGTCGAGGCGGTAGCCGATGAATTCACCCGCCGCTTCGTTGAAGCTGCGGCCGAGCGCCAGTACGGCGACCCCGATGAGCGGGGCACCACGCTGGCGCCGATGGCCCGTGCCGATCTGCGCGATGAACTGCACAAGCAGGTACAGGCCAGCGTGGCCAAGGGTGCGCGGGTGCTGATAGGCGGCGAGCCGATTGCCGGCACCCATGCCGGCTATCCGGCCACGGTGCTCGACCAGGTCGGCCCGGGCATGCCGGCCTACGACGAGGAACTGTTCGGTCCGGTGGCTGCGGTGATCCGGGTCGCTGATGAGAGCGAGGCACTGCGCGTGGCCAACGACACGCGCTTCGGCCTGGGCGGCAGTGTGTGGACGCGCGATCCGGTGCGCGGCGAAGCCTTCGCGCAACGCATGGAATGCGGCGCCGCGTTCGTCAACGCGATCGTCAAGAGCGATGCGCGGCTGCCGTTCGGCGGCAGCAAGCAGTCTGGGTTTGGCCGGGAACTGGCCGACCACGGCATCCATGAGTTCATGAACATCAAGACCGTTTACGTGGCTTGATGGATCATGCAATGCGCCACGACCAACGGTCGTGGCCTACCAGTCTGGTGGGTATCGACCCTTGGTCGATATGTCCCCGGTTCTGTGGGTATCGACCGCGGGTCGATACGCTCTACAGCCAGCCCGAACGCTTGAACAACCGGTACAGGCCCACGCAGACGCCGCCCACACCAACGATCATCAGTGGGTAGGCCCACGGTTGGCTCAGCTCCGGCATGTGGCTGAAGTTCATCCCGTACCAGCTGGTGATCAGCGTCGGTGCCGCCAGCAGCGCGGCCCACGCACCGAGGCGCTTGACCGTCTCGCCCTGCGCCAGCGTCACCAGCGACAGGTTCACGCTCAGCGCGGTGCCCAGCATCTCGCGCAGGGTGTCGATCACATCGCTGATGCGTACCGCGTGGTCGTGCACGTCACGGATGTACAGCTTCACTTCGTCCGGAACCAGCTCGCCCTGGTAACGGCGCAGCTGGGCCAGCACATCCTGCAGCGGCGCCACCGCCATCCGCATCTTGTTCAGTTCGCGCTTGAGCTCGTACAGGCGCACCACGGTGCTGCGCTTGTAGTTCTCGGCGAAGATGTCCTTTTCCAGCAGGTCCAGGGTGTCGCGGAAGCGGTGCACGATCGGCAGGTAATTGTCGACCACGAAGTCGGTCACCGCGTACAGGCAGTACGACGGGCCCATCTTCAGCAGCTGCGGCTCACGCTCGACCCGAGCACGTACCGGCGCGTAGGACAGCGAGGCGCCGTGGCGCACCGTCACCAGGAAGCGCGGGCCGAGGAAGGCATGGGTTTCGCCATACTGGATGCGCTCGTCGACCATCTGCGCGGTGGTGACCACCACGAACATCGAATTGCCGTAGGTCTCGACCTTGGGCCGCTGGTGCGCGTTGCGCGCATCCTCGATGGCCAGGTCGTGCAGGCAGAATTCTTCCTGCAGTTTCAGCAGCACATCGTCGTTGGGATCGTACAGGCCGACCCACACGAAGCCATTGCCACTGGCGATGACATCGCTGATGGCGTCCAGGCTGATATCGTGGCGTATGCCCTCGTCATCATAGTGGACGCAGTTGATGACGCAGGCGGGGTTGGCTGAAGCAGGGGCGGAAGCGGAGGCGGGCAATGACATGCCTGCCATCGTGCGTCAGCGCCGTGTTTCGGACAAGTGAGGACGGCGCCCCAACACCCAGGCCAGTGCCGCGTGCACGGGCAACAGCAGTACGATCCACTGCACGTTGTACTGGGCCTGCAGGCTCAGCCAGTGCAGCACCAGCGCGGCCACGGCCTGTACCGCCAGCAGCCACAGCACGATCCTGAACATGCGCCCCGGCACGCGCCGGCGCAGCAGGCTGATTGCTCCGGGCAGCAGCAGCACGGCCAGCGGCGAAAGCAGCAGCAGGTTGCGGTTGGCCCAGGCGGCGTAGTGGGTGCTGAAGCCCCACAGGAACACCAGCAGGCTGCCGGCGACGGCGCACAACAGCCAGAACGGCAGGGCCAGCCCAGCCAGCAGGCGCGGGCGGTTGCGCAGCGCCAGCACGCCAGCAGCGATCACCAGGCCGCACAGAAGCCACGGCCACCAGCGACGCGCGAACTCCTTCGGCTCCGGATCAATGCGGTGCGGCAGCAGTTCCTGTTCGGACTGCACCAGCGGCCGGCCATCACTGTTGCGTGCCTGGCGCAGCGCATCGGCCAGGCGCATCGGCACGAACGCTTCCTGCCAGCGCGACAGCGGCTGGTCGGCGAACGGCCCCAGGCCGACATCGAAGCCCAGCCACATCCACGGGGCGGGCGAGGCCAGACGCACCGACTCGCTGCGGTAGGTGTTGCCGCGCGAACGCCCCGACAACTGCGACTGCAGGCCACCGCCCAGTGCCTTGTCCACCGTGTCGCGTACCATCGTGGCGCAGTTGGCGGTGTAGTAGTCGTAGTGGTAGCGCGCGTTTTCCGGCTTGGCCCGCTCGGCCAGGTCAGCGGCCAGGGAACGCGCCTGCTCGGGGCGCAGGTCCAGCCACTGCACGCTGGCACCGCGGCCGGTCTCGTCGTAGTACGACAGGTCCTGCTGCAGCGGCAGCGCCACCAGGTAATACATCATGTCGCCGCGCACGAAGCGGCTGATGAAGTCGTCCTCGGACGGATCGAAGTAGCCGAAGTTGTATGAGGTCGCTTCGCCACTGGCCGGATCGACCACGACGATGGCGTCATGGCCGAAGCGTTCGAAGAAAACCGTGCCCGGCTGCATGGTCACCACGCCGATGCGCGGGGCCGGGGCCTCCGCGTTGGCGGTGGCCGGTGCGGGCACGGCTGCCGCCGGCTGCGCGAAGGCCGCCAGCGGCAGGGCCATGGCCAGCACCCACAGTGCCAGCCACACCATGAGGATCAGGCCGCGGCGCTTCAAGCGTCGTCCTGCGCGTCCGGCGGCAGCACGGTCACGTGGAAGGCCTGAACCCGGCGCGCATCGGCGCGGGCCACGCGGAACATGAAGCGATCCAGTGCCAGCTCATCGCCGACTTCCGGAAGGTGGCCCACGGCCTCGGTGACCAGGCCACCGATGGTGTCGTAGTCCTCGTCGGAGAACGTCGCGCCGAAGCGCTCGTTGAAGTCGCCGATCGGGGTCAGCGCGTCGACCACGTACTGGCCGTCGGACTGGATGGCGATCTGCGCGGACGGATCCTCGGCCTCGTCGTGCTCGTCGTCGATCTCGCCGACGATCTGCTCCAGCACGTCCTCGATGGTGACCAGACCGGCAACACCGCCGTACTCGTCGACCACGATGGCCATGTGGTTGCGCGACAGGCGGAACTCCTTCAGAAGCACGTTCAGCTTCTTCGCCTCCGGGATCAGCACCGCCGGGCGCAGCAGCTCGCGCACGTTGGCCGGGCCGTTGTCGGCGACCACGCCGCGCAGCAGGTCCTTGGCCAGCAGGATGCCAAGGATGTCGTCCTTGTTCTCGCCGTGCACCGGGAAGCGCGAATGGCCCGATTCGACCACCTGCTTCATCAGTTCCAGGAAGGGCGCTTCGACCGGCAGCGAGACCATCTGCGAGCGCGAGATCATCACGTCGCCCACGGTCAGCTCGGCCACCGAAATGGCGCCTTCCATCATCTTCAGGGTATCGGCGGCGATCAGACCCTCTTCCTGCGCGGTGTGCAGGACAGCGACCAGCTCGTCGCGGGTGTGGGGTTCGCCGGAGAAGGCCGAGGTCAGGCGTTCAAGCCAACCGCGCTTCTTTTCACTGTGCTCCGCAGGGGAGCTACTACTGTCGTCTTCTGACATCTCTGGAAAAAAGGCACCCGGCAGGCCGGGCGTTGGCCCAAGTCTAGCAGGATGTGGCGGCCTGTCAGTGACCGTCGCTGCCCGGTCCGGTGATCGGCGGCGGGGCCAGTTCAGGCCGGGCAGGGGCTTCTTCTTCAGGCAGGTCCAGGCTGTAGGTACAGCCGGCCAGGGTCTTGCCCGGATGGGAGGCCACGGTGGAGACGCTGAGGATGATCGACTCGATCTGGGCCTCGCCGCTCTTCGGGTCGGTCACGTCGCGGCTGACCAGCTCGCGGCCGGCCATGAACTTGCCGTCCTGGTCGTAGCCGGTCTCCAGCGCCAGGCGTTTGGCCAACGGCCGCGGGTCAGCCTGGTCGAGGATCGCCATGATGCTGGAGCCGGCCACGGCGACCCGTTCGGTGCGGTCGCCGAACACGCTGATCGGCTGGGCCAGTCGGTACTCGCTCATGAACTGGTTGCCCTGGGGCAGCGGCTGCAGGCCGTGGGCGACGGCCTTCAGCGGATCAGCCAGCAGCGGTGCCAGTGCAGCGTGATCGGCTACGCCCTGGCGGCATTCGATCAGCGCCGGCAGGTCCAAGGCAGCGGCCGGGGCGGACGCGACGAGCAGCAGGGGCAGGACAATACGCAGCACGGGCACTGGATCCGCAACGGAAGGCAGGCCGGTGATCGTACCGGTCCCGGTCGGCTATCGCGAGCGTCTCTACGCAGTCAGGGAGATTGCAGGCGCGATGCCGCTGGGTACCAGCGCAGCCTGACCGGGTAGCCCAGCAGCGCCTGCAGGTGGTCGCGCACGGTCGCCGCCGTTGCGCGCGCGCCAGCGGTATCCCGGAGTTCCAGCTCCAGTTCACCGGTCATGACGTCCAGGCCATAGCCGGTCAGGCCGGGCAGCTGCGGGATGAACCAGCCCTGCTGCGCCTGAAGACGGCGCTGCATCTCCGCTTCGGTCATTGAAGCGCCGATGATGTAGCGCACGCGTTGCGGGCCGTCCGCCCCTGGATGGGTCTCATCGGCCGCAGGTGCCGGCCCAGTCAGTCGCACGACGACGTTCCACCCCGTCGCATTGTCCACCCACATACCGGCCAGGCGTGCCGCGTGGCGCGCCCTCAAGCGTTCCATCAACGCGTGCTGCTGCGCCTCGGCGACCGCCTGGCGGGCCGTCTGCTGGCTGACGTCAAAGAAGGCCTGCACCTCGGCGACTTTGGCGGCAATGTCGGCGGCGCTGTCGCTGGCCGGGAACGGCGACGGTCGTTCCCGGTCGGGGTCGATGCCCGGGGCAGTGGTTACCTGCAGAAGAGCGGCAATGAGTGCGGGCAACAGCGCGATGGGGGTGTCCTCTGTGATGAACCCGGTATGCGTGGCCGTCAGCGCTCGCCGGCGTAGGGATCGGCGATGCCGAGCTCGGCCAGGATCTCGCGCTCCAGCTGTTCCATTGCGTCGGCTTCCTTGTCGTCCTCGTGGTCCCAGCCAAGCAGGTGCAGCACGCCGTGCACGGTCAGGTGCGCGTAATGGGCGTTGAGCGCCTTGCCCTGTTCGTCAGCTTCGCGGGCCACCACCGGTGCGCAGATCACCAGGTCGCCGAGCAATGGAAACTTGACGCCCTTGGGCAGGCCTTCGGGCACGTCGGCCGGGAAGCTGAGCACGTTGGTGGCGTAGTCCTTGCCACGGTAATGGCGGTTCAGCGACTGCCCCTCCTTGGCATCGACCACGCGGATGGCCAGGTCGGCCTCACGGATGCGGCCCTTCAACGCAGCGGCCACCCACTTGCGGAAGCTCACTGCGGCCGGCAGCCCGGTACGCGGCAGGGCATAACTGACGGCGACGTCCAGTCGCACGGGACCACGGGTCATGGCGTTGCTCCAGGCTGGATCTGATGCAGGTCGCGGCGGTCGTAGGCGCTGACGATGCGCGCCACCAGCGGATGCCGGACCACGTCGCGGGATTCGAAGAAGGTGAAGCTGACGCCCTCGACCTCGCGCAGCACATCGATCGCGTCGCGCAGGCCGGACTTCACGTGCTTGGGCAGGTCGGTCTGGGTCAGGTCACCGGTGACCACCGCCGTGGAGCCGTAGCCCAGGCGGGTCAGGAACATCTTCATCTGTTCGATGGTGGTGTTCTGCGCCTCGTCCAGGATCACGAACGCATCGTTGAGCGTGCGGCCGCGCATGTAGGCCAGCGGCGCGATCTCGATGACGTTCTTCTCCAGCAGCTTGACCACCTTCTCCACGCCCATCATCTCGTACAGGGCGTCGTACAGCGGTCGCAGGTACGGGTCGACCTTCTGGCTCAGGTCGCCGGGCAGGAAGCCCAGCTTCTCGCCGGCTTCCACCGCCGGGCGCACCAGGATAAGGCGCTGCACCCGTGACTCGTTCAGTGCTTCGACCGCGCTGGCCACGGCCAGGAAGGTCTTGCCGGTTCCGGCCGGGCCGATGCCGAAGTTGATGTCATGCGTGGCGATCTGGTGCAGGTAGCGGCCCTGGTTGGCGCCGCGGCCACGTACCGTGCCACGCTTGACCTTGATTGCCACGTCCTGCGCTTCGTAGGAGCGTTCGGCGATCTGCTCGACGTTGGCCTGCGCCAGGCGCAGGTGGATGGCGTGGTTGTCGAAGGTGGTTTCGCCGGCTTCGGCGTACAGCGCTTCAACCAGCTTCTGCGCCTCGACGATGGCTTCGTTGGGCCCGCTGATGCGGAACACGAAGCCACGATTGGCGATCTCCACGCCGAGCTTCAGCTCGATCTGGCGCAGGTGCCCGTCGAAGGGGCCGCACAGGTTGGCCAGTCGCTCGTTGTCTTCCGGTGACAGGGTGAAGTCTCGATGATCGATGCTTTTCATTGCTTGGGGTGGGGCGGGGGCGCCGTCCACCACGATGGACTCGGGGTGACAAGGTTACGCGGGTACCGGGCATGCGGCCAGCGGCGGGCCGATACGCGGTTTTCCACACCCGGTGTGGACGGAGGGCGCGAAAAGCTGTGGATAGGCCTTCGCAGTGCTTGTGCCACAAGGCGTATGAGGTGGTGGTGAAAAAACCGTCACGGTCGGCCGCTCCTGTGACGGCAGCGCATCTTCCGCTGCCAGGCAGCCAGTACGGCCGCCCCCGTCCGGTTCTCCACACCGGCTGTGGAATGATGCTGAATCAAGCTGTGGATAGGTGGCGAGGAACCTTGCAGCAAAAGGCTCGCCCGTACGTGGCGAAAAAACCGTCAGGGCTGATCGGAATCATTGAGGGTGCACGGGGCAGGTGGCACCGTGTCGCCGTCGCAGGAGGGGATGGCATGGGCATCGGCAACGGGATGCGTGGACTCGGGCTGGCGGGCATCGGCCTGCTGGCGGGCTGTGGGCAGTCAACGCCAACGGCGCTGGGCACACTGGAGTGGGACCGGATCACGGTGCCGGCGCCGGCGGCCGAGGTGATCGCCACGGTGGAGGTGCGCGAGGGCCAGCGGGTCAAGGCCGGGGCCGTGCTGATGCAGCTCGACCCCGCCCGCGGCGACGCGCAGTTCGCGGCGGCGCAGGCCGACACGGCGCGCGCGCAGGCCCAGCTGGAAGAGCTGAAGCTCGGCCCGCGGCAGGAACAGATCGCACAGGCCCAGGCACAACTGGCCGCGTTGCGCGCGCAGTCTGCTGAAGCCACTGCCTACTATCGTCGGGTGCAACCATTGGCACGCCAGCGCCTGATCGCCGCCGCCGAGCTGGACCGTGCACGGGCAGCCGCCGGCAATGCCGCGGCCAGCGTGCGTGCCGCCGAGCAGGCCTGGCTGGAACGGGTGCACGGCAGTCGCGCGCAGGACATCGCTCAGGGCCAGGCGGCCGCCGACGCCGCACAGGCGCAGCAGGTGGTGCAGGGCGTCAACCTGCAGAAGCTGCAGCTGCGCGCACCGCGCGATGGCGTGATCGATGCCTTGCCCTACCGGCAGGGTGACCAGGCACCGATCGGGGCGCCGCTGGCGGTGATGCTGGTCGGCGAGCGCCCCTATGCGCGCGTCTACCTGCCGCAGCCGCTGCGCCTGCAGGTCAAGGTCGGTCAGCCGGCACAGATACAGCTGGAGGGAGGGGGCACCACCGTACTGAAGGGCCATGTGCGCGCGATCCGCAGCGAGCCTTCTTTCACCCCGTACTACGCACTGACCGGCGATGACGTCGAGCGCCTGAGCTACCTCGCCGAGATCGAAGTGGATGCAGCCAGCGACATGCAGAAGCTTCCGGCCGGACTGCCGGTGCAGGTGCGCTTCTGAACACCGGTGCGGACATCGCGGTGCATGCGCAGGGCCTGACTCGCCGCTTCGGTGAACTGCTGGCCGTGGACAAGGTCGACCTGACCGTCCCGCGCGGGCAGGTGTACGGCTTCCTGGGCCCGAACGGGTCAGGCAAGTCGACCACCATCCGCATGCTGTGCGGCCTGCTGGAACCCAGTGCGGGGCAGATCGAGGTGCTGGGCCTGGCGGTTCCCGAGCAGGCCGAAGCACTGCGCCGGCGCATCGGCTACATGACCCAGCGCTTCTCGCTGTACGAAGACCTGTCGGTACGCGAGAACCTGGAATTCCTCGCCGCCATCCAGGACCTGCCGCGCAACCAGGCCCGGCAACGGGTCGATGCGCTGCTGCAGCAGTACCTGTTGCAGGACCGGCAGCCGCAGCTGGCCGGCACGCTCAGTGGTGGACAGAAGCAGCGCCTGGCCCTGGCCGGCGCCGTGGTGCATTCGCCCGAACTGCTGTTCCTGGATGAGCCGACCAGCGCGGTCGACCCGGAATCGCGCCGCGACTTCTGGGAGGCCCTGTTCGAACTGGCCGACGCGGGAACCACGGTGCTGGTTTCGACCCATTACATGGACGAAGCCGAGCGCTGCCATCGCCTGGCGATCCTTGATCGCGGCGCACTGGTGGCCGACGGCACGCCGGCCGAGCTCTGTTCACGGCTGCAAGGACGCACGCTGCAGGTCACGTCATCGCAGCCACGCCAGGCCAGCCGCGTGCTGGCCGAGCTGCCCGGCGTGCTGAGCGTGGCGCAGATCGGCACCCATCTGCGCGTGCTGTGCAACGAAGGCGCAGCGGATGTCGCGGCGCTGCGGCGCGCGCTGGCCAGCGCCGACCCGCAAGCGCATATCGAAAGCGTGGCGCCGAACCTGGAGGACGTGTTCGTGGCCGCCACCCGTGGCCGTGGCAGGGAGCCAGCGGCATGAACCTGCGCAGGCTGCGGGCGATCATGCTCAAGGAGCTGCGGCAGCTGCGCCGCGACCGCATCACGCTGGCGATGATCGTCGGCATTCCGGTGATGCAGCTGCTGCTGTTCGGGTATGCGATCAACCTCAACCTGCGCCACCTCGATGCGGGTATCGCCGACCAGGCCAACAGCGCCGCCTCACGCGCGCTGGTGCAGGACATGGTCGCCACCGGCGTGATCACGCCACGCAGCGAGGCCTACACGCCGGACCAGCTGATGCAGGCGCTGCGCCGCGGCGAGATCAGCGTCGGCATCGTGGTGCCGGCCGACTTCGAGCGTCGCCGCTTCGATGGACGCGAAGCGGTACAGGTGCTGGTCGATGGCAGCGACACCGTGGTGCAGAGTGCGGCGATCCAGCTGGCGCAGGTGCCACTGGATACGCGCCCGACCAGCAATACGCGGCCGCTGCGCGAAGGCAGCATTGCCGGTGGCCAGGTCAGCGTGACCAGTTTCTACAACCCGCAACGGCGCTCGGCGGTGAACATCGTGCCCGGCCTGATCGGGGTGATCCTGACCATGACCCTGGTAATGTTTACGGCGGTGGCGGTGGTGCGCGAACGCGAGCGCGGCAACATGGAACTGCTGATCGCCACGCCGGTATCGCGCAGCGAACTGATGGTCGGCAAGGTGCTGCCCTATGCAGCGATCGGTCTGCTGCAGACCACGCTGGTGCTGGTGCTGGGCACCTGGCTGTTCCAAGTGCCGATTCGCGGCAGCCTGCTCGACATCTACCTGGCCGCGGTGCTGCTGGTGCTGGCCAACCTGGCGCTGGGTCTGCTGATCTCCACGCGCGCGCGTTCGCAGTTCCAGGCGATGCAGATGACCCTGTTCCTGTTCCTGCCGTCGATCCTGCTGTCGGGCTTCATGTTCCCGTTCGCCGGCATGCCGCGGCCGGTGCAGTGGCTGGCCGAAGTGCTGCCGCTGACCCACTTCCTGCGCCTGGTGCGCGGCATCATGCTGCGCGGCGCCTCGCTGTGGGAGCTGTGGCACGACGCACTGGCGCTGCTGGCCTTCATCGTGGTGATGATGACCCTGGCGATCCTGCGTTTCCGCAAGCGCCTGGATTGAAGGCAGGGGGTCGGATCCCCGCAGGGGCTCCGACCCCCTTTGCCGGGGACTTATTCCGCCACCACGCGCCCGCGCAGCGAATTGGTCAGCGCTTCGGTGATCACCACATCCACGAACTGCCCGATCAGGCGCGCAGGCGCCGGGAAATTCACCGACCGCATGTTCTCGGTCTTGCCGGTCAGCTCGTTCGGGTTCTTGCGCGACGGCCCTTCCACCAGCACGGTCTGCACGGTACCGACCATCTTCTCCGAGATGCTGGCGGCGTGCGCATTGATGCGTTCCTGCAGGCGCGACAGGCGCGCATGCTTCTCGGCATCGCTGATCGTGTCCTCCAGATCGGCCGCCGGCGTACCCGGTCGACGCGAATAGATGAAGGAGAAACTGTGGTCGAAGCCGATGTCCTCGATCAGCTTCATGGTCTTCTCGAAGTCGGCATCGGTCTCGCCGGGGAAGCCGACGATGAAGTCCGAGCTGATTGAAATGTCCGGGCGCACCGCGCGCAGCTTGCGGATCTTCGACTTGAATTCCAGCGCGGTGTAGCCGCGCTTCATCGCCGACAGCACGCGGTCGCTGCCGGCCTGCACCGGCAGGTGCAGGAAGTTGGCCAGCTGCGGAACGTCGCGGAACGCATCGATCAGCGAATCGCTGAACTCGAGCGGGTGCGAGGTGGTGAAGCGGATGCGGCCGACCCCATCGATCTCGGCGATGGTGCGGATCAGCAGGCCGAGGTCGGCAAACTCACCGTCTCCATACGGGCCGCGATAGGCGTTGACGTTCTGGCCGAGCAGGTTGATCTCGCGCACGCCCTGCGCGGCGAGCTGCGCCACTTCCACCACCACGTCCTCGAACGGGCGGCTGACTTCGGTGCCGCGGGTGTAAGGCACCACGCAGAACGAGCAGTACTTGGAACAGCCTTCCATGATCGACACGAACGCCGAGGCACCTTCGGCGCGTGGCTCGGGCAGGCGGTCGAACTTCTCGATCTCGGGGAAGCTGATGTCCACCTGCGGGCGCTTCTGCTCGCGGCGTGCGCGGATCAGTTCCGGCAGGCGATGCAGGGTCTGCGGACCGAACACAAGGTCCACGAACGGGGCGCGCTTGATGATCGCTTCGCCTTCCTGCGAGGCAACGCAGCCGCCCACGCCGATGATGACCTCGCGGCCCTTGTTCTTCAGGCCCTTCCACACGCCGAGTTGGCTGAACACCTTCTCCTGCGCCTTCTCGCGGATGGAGCAGGTGTTGACCAGGATGACGTCGGCGTCGTCCGGGCTGTCGGTCAGTTCCAGGCCATCGCTGGCGGCAAGCACGTCGGCCATCTTGGCCGAGTCGTACTCGTTCATCTGGCAACCGTGGGTCTTGATGTACAGCTTGCCCTTGACCTGGTCAGGCTTGCGCGGACCAGCGGGCAGGGCAACGAGCGGGGTACCGCCCGGCGTGGCGGGCGGAAAGACGTCTGGCGTCCCGGTCATGGCGCTTAATCCATTCGGGTGGCGGGAAAGCGGGCAATTCTACCCGCATCCCGCGCCAGCCGCCGCGCCCTTGTAGAGCCGAGCCCACGCTCGGCTGGCTTCAGTAGAGCCAGGCCATGCCAGGCTGCTGCCCCATGGGAAGCGGGAAGAGCAGCCGAGCGCGGGCTCGGCTCTACAAGGGGGGGGCTGCTTACGCGGCCGCCAGCTCCGCATCGATCTGCCGCGAACGGTCGAAGGCGGTCATCGCGCTCATCCGTGCGATGTAATCAGCCGTGGCCGGCGCAGGCTGCACCAGGCCGAAGGCCGTGGTCCAGGCCAGCGCATTGCCCCACAGCACGTCGGCGGCACTCATCGTCTCGCCGAGCAGGTACGGGCCCTGCGCCAGCTGGGCCTCGACCACCTGCAGCACGGTCTCGGCGTCGTTGTACGGCGACATCAGGCGCGGCGGCGGCTCGCGGTGCATCGCCTTGTCGATCATCGCCGGCTCGAAACAGGCACCGTAGAAGGCCATCCAGCGCAGGTAGGGGCCGCGCAGGGCGTCGCCGATCGGCGGGGCCAGCCCGGCCTCCGGATACAGGTCGGCCAGGTACAGATAAATGGCGACCTGCTCGGTCACCAGTGCGCCGTTGTGGACGATGGCCGGCACCTTGCCCATCGGGTTGATGGCCAGATAGGCCGGGGCCAGGTTGGCACCGGCCTTCAGGTCCAGCACCTGCATGCGGTAGTCGGCACCCAGCGCTTCGAGCAGGGCCACGGCGCCGCTCGAACGGGATCTGGCGGCGTGGTACAGGGTGATCTGGCGTGAGTTCATGGCATTGCTCCTTGCGGTGGGTGGGTGAACTGGAAGCCATCCTGAGGCACTATTGCGGACGACTTCTGTCCTCGATTCTTCATGCGCCATACCGCCCATCGACTGCTGCGCCTGATCGCCCTGCTGCAGGCCCGCCGCCAGTGGTCCGGGGCTGAGCTGGCCGAGCGCATGGGCGTGGACCGGCGCAGTATCCGCCGTGATATCGAACGCCTGCGCGAACTGGGCTATCCGGTGCGGGCCTCATCGGGGGTCGGCGGCGGCTATCAGCTCGGGGCAGGGGCACCGGTGCTGCCGATGCTGCTGGACGAGGACGAGGCGACGACCCTGGCGATCGCCCTGCGTGCCGCGTCCGCGACCGTCGCTGGCATCGACGACACCGCGCGGGGCCTGCTGTCCAAGCTCGATCCGCTGGTCCCCACCCGTCGCCGGCGGCAGGCCGGCGAGGTGCATGCGGCGACGGCCACCCTGTCCGACCTTCCCTCCACCGACGCACGCCTGCTGGGACGGCTGGCCCAGCACTGCCGGCAGGCGTCACGGCTGGCCTTCGAGTACCGCAGTGCGCAGGAGGAGGTGACCCAGCGCGAGGTCGAGGCGCAGCACCTGGTCAACTATGGGCGGCGCTGGTACCTGCTGGCCTGGGACCTGGGCCGCCAGGACTGGCGCACCCTGCGCGTGGACCGGATGGGCGCGGTGCGCGAATGCGCCGGGCCGGGCATGCATCGGCGCCCGCCCGCGCCCCCGGACGTGATGGTGCGGCAGGCGGTCAGCCAGGCGCCCTTCGCGCTGCAGGCCATTGTCCGCCTGGCCGGCAGCCGCACCGAGCTGGAAGGGCGCATCCCGCCGTGGTGTGGTGTGCTGGAGGCTGATGGTGCCGACCATTGCCTGTTGCGCATGGGCGCCGAGAGCCGCGGCATGATGCTGGCGCAGATCCTCAGCCTGGACCGGGTGCCGGTGGCGTTGTGGACCACACCGCCGGGCCTGCGCGATGAGCTGGCACAGCGTTTGACCGGATTGGGCCAGGTGCTGGCTGTGCCGCCGGTCACAGGCTGAGCCACATCGCTTGGCAAGCCCCGGCGAAGCTGGGACACTCGCGGCATGAAGGGGATACTGGGGACAACGGCGATCATCATCGCTGCGCTGACCGCTGCGCCGGCCAGCGCTGGCACCCTGTACAAGTGCCAGGGCGCCGACGGGGTCACCAGCTACGTGAGCAAGCGAGTGGCCGGCGCGCGCTGCAGCAGCATCAGCTACAGCCGCGATACCCGCCCGGCACCGCGCCCCGTGGTGGCCGCATCGAAGCCTGCGCCGACCTCGGTGGCCAGCATCGAACGCAATCCGGTCGCCGTGGCGGCCAGCGCCGCTGCGCCCGCTGCAGTCGCGCCGACGCCTGCTGCACCCGCGCCTGCCGCGGTACCGACGGCCTCGCGGGCCGGGCGGATGGTCAGCGGCCAGGTCTACTCCTTCATGAAGGATGGGGTGCGCCACTACACCAGTGCGCGGCCGACCCAGGTCGCCAACCTCGGCCCGGTGCGTACCATCCGCTACAGTTTCATGGAGCGCTGTTATGCCTGTGGCGTCAACCCACGCGTGGACTTCGGTTCGGTGCGCTTGAACACCACCGCGTTCCAGACCGAGATCACCTCGGCCGCACGCGAGTTCGGCGTCGAAGAAGCCGTGGTGCGCGCCATCATCCACGCCGAGTCGGCCTACAACCCGACCGCGCTCAGCCGCGCCGGCGCGCAGGGCCTGATGCAGCTGATGCCGCCGACCGCAGCCCGCTTCGGGGTCAGCGATTCCTACGATGCCGCGCAGAACATCCGTGGTGGCGTGCAGTATCTTGCGTGGTTGCTGAAGCGCTTCAATGGCGACCTGACCCTGGCTGCGGCCGGCTACAACGCCGGCGAAGGCGCGGTCGACCGCCACGGTGGCGTGCCGCCCTACAGCGAGACCCAGTACTACGTGCGCCGGGTCGGACAGCTGGCCGAGCGTTACCGCACCGCATTGACACACCAGTAGTGCCGGCCGCTGGCCGGCCACCCCGTAATCAATGTTGTTGCAATGCGTTGTGTGGCGCGCGACGGTTCCGCTACACTCGCCCATGATTCAATGCGGCTCTGGCCCCCACCGGATCCGCTGGCAGCCTTAAAGCTACC
>NZ_JBHHMJ010000200.1:0-323 GCF_042136455.1 Stenotrophomonas sp. 3diitr2024 | reverse complement strand
ACGACGCGGCCGCAGCTACCGGGCGGTCGCGGAACAGCAGCAGGAAGGCGATCAACACCACCAGTGCGACGCCGGCCGGGAACAACCAGATCTGCTGCCAGTCCGGGCCCGCTGCAGTTGCTGCAGGAGATCGGCCTGGGCTACCTGCGGCTGGGCCAGCCGGCCACGGAGCTTTCAGGGGGTGAGGCGCAACGCATCAAGCTGGCCACAGAGCTGACGCAGCTGGGCATCGTCGCCGGCATGCCCTACGCCAAGGCCAAGCGCCTGATGGATGCGGCAGGGTGGCAGGCGAGTCCGGTTCAGGGCGCGCTTGAGTCACTCGA
>NZ_JBHHMJ010000195.1:0-467 GCF_042136455.1 Stenotrophomonas sp. 3diitr2024 | reverse complement strand
GGCAACCTGCGCGCGGCCACCATCACCGCGCTGGTGATTCCGCTGTCGTTCCTGTTCGCGGTGATCGGCATGAACCGCTTCGGCATCAGCGGCAACCTGATGAGCCTGGGTGCACTGGACTTCGGCATCCTGCTGCGCGAGGAGAACAAGGACCTGCCGTTCCCGCTGATCCTGACCGGCCCGACGGTAGCGGCACCGTACTTCGAGCAGATTGATCGCTTCATCACCATCGGCGTGCACAGCACCGTGTCCTCGGAAGAGCGCTACGCACCGGCCAGCGATCCGACCACCTTCACCGTGCTGGCCCCGCGCCAGCGTGACGTCGAGTACGACGCCGACCGCCACGGCAACCTCTATACCGGGCCGAATACCGAAGACACTCCGGTGATCGTCGAAGCCACCGCCTTCGGTGGCGGCATCGTCATCGCCCAGGTCAACGAGATCGTCGACAGCCTCCCCCGCGTCGA
>NZ_JBHHMJ010000194.1:0-3819 GCF_042136455.1 Stenotrophomonas sp. 3diitr2024 | reverse complement strand
CGTTTTTTTATGCATGATTTTGCAGAGCCGAGCCCATGCCCGGCTGGCGCAATGCAGCCGAGCGTGGGCTCGGCTCTACAACCGGATCAGCGCAGGGTCTTCTTCAGCGTCTCCGGGTTGCCGTCGTTCGGCGCGGCTGGTACCTGCAGAAGGTGTGCCAGCAGTGGATAGACATCGACATTGTCGAAGCCATCGATCACCAGGCCCTGGCGGAACGACGGGCCACTGGCCACGAACACCGCGCGCATGGACGGCAGCGCGTTGTCGTAGCCGTGCGAGCCGCGGTCCTGCTGTTCGCGCTTGGCGATCTTTTCCTGATGCAGGGCATCCCAGCCTTCATCCATCATGCAGACAATGGCGGGAATGCGCGGATGGGTGCCGTAGTGCAGGCGCGCCGGCAGTTTTTCTTTCTTCCAGCATTCGTAGTGCGCGTGGCGGCCGAGCAGAGCGCGTTCGGCGGCGGCTTCATGGCCGACCACCGGTGCGAAGCCGACCGACTGGCCCTGGCTGACATTGCGCGCAATCGCCGGGTCGACCATCGATTCGGTGGCGATCACCTGGCCAGCGGGGACACTGGCCATGCCATGGTCAGAGACCACGATCACGTTGGTGGTCGAGGCCAGGCCGCGCTGCTGCAGCCCATCGAGCACCTGGCCGACGATCTGGTCGGCGCGCACGATGGCGTCGGCGTACTGCTTCGACTCGGGGCCGTAGTTGTGACCGGCCTTGTCCACGTGTTCCATGTACAGCGTGGTCAGGCGGGGGGCATCGGCGTCGGTCTGTGACAGCCAATCGAGCACGATGCCGGCGCGCTGTTCCAGCGGCTCCTTGCCGTCGTAGATGCGCCACTGGCTGGGGCGTACGCCACGGATCTCCGATTCACTGCCCGGCCATGACGTGGTGGCCGAACGCACGCCAGCATTCTCGGCGCCGACCCAGATCGGTTCGCCGCCCCACCAGCCACTGGTGGTAACCGCTTCGCGATTGCTCAGCTCGAACCGGCCCAGTGCTTCATCGTCCATGCTGTTGTTGACGATGCCGTGGTGGTCCGGGCGCAGGCCGGTAACGAGGGTGTAGTGATTCGGGAAGGTCAGCGACGGATAGGACGGGGTCATCCAGCGTGCGCGCACGCCGCCATCGATCAGGCGTTGCAGGTTCGGGGTCAGGCTGCGGTCCAGCGCATCGGCGCGCAGGCCGTCGATGGAGATCAGCAGCAGCTTCGGCGGTGCCGCCGCAGCGATGGAAGTGGGAACAGAGGCGGAAGGGGCGGGTGCGGTGGTGCAGGCGGCCAAGGGCAGCAGCAGCGCCAGCGCGCAGGTCAGGCGTACGGAAGTCATCCGCGCATGATAGTGCGAGGTAATGACGCGCCCAAGACACGGCGCGCTATCGCGCGCGGTGTCCGCGCATTTTTTCCTTATCCCCGCGCCTGTCGACGCGCCCCCTTCAACAAGAAGGGGGCTTTTCTCCAGACAGTTTACAGACGCTTCCATACACGCATGGCGTGGATCTACCGCGTCGACCAAGGTCGACACCTACCCACCGCCGCGGGAATCTGTCGAAGGTGGGGCGGTGTGGGTGGGCAGGACCGTTGGCGCCATGGATGGCGCCATCGAGCCCCCATGGATGGGTTTACGGCGTGTCCTGCCCACCCATACTGCCCCACCCAACGCGTAGAAAATCGGAGCTGTATTGGCTCTTGACCTTGTCGTTGCCTCTGCGGGTGCCGGGCGCAGCCCGGCCGGCCCTCTCAGGCGAACAGCGGGGCCTGGCGCTGTTCCAGCCGCAGCAGCGCGGCCTTGGTTTCCAGGCCGCCACCGAAGCCGGTCAGTGCACCGTTGCTGCCGATCACGCGGTGGCAGGGCAGGATGATCGGCAATGGATTGCGGCCATTGGCCGCGCCCACCGCGCGGGTCGCGCTGGGTTGGCCCAGGTGCTGCGCCAACTGCAGATAGCTCCAGGTCTGGCCGAACGGAATCAACGCCAGCGCCTGCCACACGCGCAGCTGGAACAGCGTGCCGCGTGGTGCCAGCTGCAGGTCGAACCGGCTGCGTTCACCGTGCAGGAACTGCAGCAGCTGTTCGCGTGCCTCCGGCAGTGCATCCGGTGCGTAATGCCAGCCGTCGCGCCCGCGTGCGGGGTGACGGTTCTCCGGAAACAGCACGTGCGCAAGACCACGCTCGTCACCGGCGATGGTCAATACGCCGATCGGGCTGTCGAAACGATCGAACAACAGGGTCATGTCGGTTCTCCAACGAACGTCCCGGACAGGTGCCACAGGTGCAGCACCGCGTAGGCGCGCCACGGCCGCCACGGTTGCGAGCGCGCTTCGGTTGCGCGTTCGCTCAGGCGCTGGCCCTGCGCATGGCCGAGCACCTGCTGCAGCACAAGGTCGCCGGCCGGGAAGGCATCGGGCTGGCCGAGGCCACGCAGGGCGATGTACTGCGCGGTCCAGGGGCCGATGCCGGGCAGTGCAACGCAGCGCGCAACGAATTCCTCCAAGGCCTGGCCGGGCCCGAAGTCGAGCCGGCCGCTGGCGCAGGCGGCGGCCAGGGCGCGCACGGTGGCGGCGCGGCTGCGCGGCAGCCCGATGGATTCCAATGGTGCCTCGGCCAGTACCTCGGGCGCGGGGAACTGGCGATCGAATTCCGATGGCATGCCCGGCAGGTGTGCGCCGTAGGCATCGACCAGGCGCCGCGCGAAGGTGGTGGCCGCGGCCACGCTGACCTGCTGCCCGAGCACCGCGCGTACGCCCACCTCGAAACCATCCCAGCCGCCGGGTACGCGCAGTCCGGGGCGTTCGGCGATGCCACGCGCGAGCAGCGGTTCTTCGCCCAGCGCGGCATGGACCTGCTGCAGGTCGGCATCCAGATCAAACACCCGACGCACGCGGCGCACGATGTCGGGGATCAGGCGTGGATCCACCGCGCCCAGTTGCAGGCGCAGCTCCGGGCGCTTCGGGTCGGCGGTGACGCGCCGCAGGGTGGGGCGTTCAGGCGTGCCCAGCACGCGCTGGTAGCTGTCTTCGCCGATCAGTTCGATGCCGGGCAGGCTGCGTTTGCGCAGGAAGGCCAGCATGCGTGGGAAGTCCAGTGGTGGACGGTAGCCCAGGCGCAGCACCAGGCCGCCATCATCTGCAGCCAACGGTTGATGCTGGCGACGCAGGGCGGTCGGCGCCATCCCACAGCCCTGCAGGAACGCGGTATTGAAGCGGCGCAGGCTGTTGTAGCCGGCAGCCAGCGCGACGTCGGTCACCGCCAGCGTGGTTTCGGTCAGCAACTGTTTGGCCAGCAACAGGCGATGGGTTGCGTGGATCTGCCCGGGCGTTGCGCCGAGATGTTCGACGAACAGGCGCTGCAGTTGGCGCGCGCTGAGGCCGAGCTTCGTTGCAAGATCGGCCACCGGCTGCTCCTGCAGGAAGCCGCCGTGGATCAGCGCCAGTGCCCGCTGCACGGTCTGTCCGGCCAGGGCCTGCTGGGCCTGCGGTGCCAATTCCGGGCGGCAGCGCAGGCAGGGGCGGTACCCGGCGGCCGCGGCGGCCGCGGCGGTCGGAAAGTAGGTGATGTTGCGCGGCTTCGGCGGCGGTGCCGGGCACACCGGGCGGCAATAGATGCCGGTGCTGCGCACGGCGGTGAAGAACACGCCGTCGAAGCGTGCGTCGCGGGCCAGGCGGGCGCGGTCGCAGGCGGCGGTGTCGAGGGCGAGGGCGGTGTCCATGGCGCCAGTCTAGGCCCGTGCGGGCGGCGATACTCGCCACATTCGGACATGGATGCTGAAGGGGGTCAGGCAGGGCTGCGCCCGGCACCCGCGGTAGTGCCCGCC
>NZ_JBHHMJ010000013.1:0-324 GCF_042136455.1 Stenotrophomonas sp. 3diitr2024 | reverse complement strand
CCCAGCGCGGGCTGGAGAACAAGGTGCGGGGGCTGGCGGGTGTGGGCGAGCGGTCCACGGCGTTCCTGAAGGTAGGAGAAGGGATGGAACGCGTCCGCGGCCCCCTTGCGCCCTGCGCCCAGTCCAGACGGGCTTCGGCCTTGTCCAGCTTGTGCGCATAGGTCACGCCCTGCTCCGGCTGCGGATTTCGACAACTGGCCGACCAAGTACACCTTCGACCTCACCGTAGTAGGGCGCCCTCGAGAGGAGGGTAATATCCACCCGCTCTGACGGATCACAGTTCACCTTGTAGTGGATTGTGTTTCCGGTAGAGCCTTTGACCTC
>NZ_JBHHMJ010000483.1:0-332 GCF_042136455.1 Stenotrophomonas sp. 3diitr2024 | reverse complement strand
GCGAACGGCAGTGTATCGAGGGTCGCACCGGCCTCGACCAGCACGCCGCTGCCACCGGAGGCCGCTGCCACCAGCACTTCCGGTGCGTTCAGGGTGACGCCGGAACGGATCGCCACACCGGCCACCAGCCACACCCATCCGGGGGTGCCCTGGCTGCTGCTGTTGCGTCGTGCCTGGGTTTTGCCGCGTCGTGCTGCCATGTGTACTGCGTCTCCTGATGCTTACTGCCAACCTGTATGACCATCGTGCGCGCCTGCGTTCCTTCGAGCTGGCGATGAACGCCTGGCATGGCCGCCACGCGGGCTGAACAACCGCGTCACGGCCCGTTGCGG
>NZ_JBHHMJ010000481.1:0-843 GCF_042136455.1 Stenotrophomonas sp. 3diitr2024 | reverse complement strand
CACTAAAAGGAAATAATTCTGTTGATACGAAACAAAAACGGACAAGATTCATGTTAAAAGTATTAGGTTTCGTCTTCCTGATGCGCTGTCTTTTATTCGTTGCATCCTTCTTATCCATCCCAATTGAAATCGTTGCAGTACTTGGTTCACTTGTTCTTCTCATTTGGAGATGGTACTACTTACGAACAAATCCTGTCGACATTTTGAAAAAGACACCGTGGCACATTTTAATTTTCGCCTTCTCTATGTACGTCATTATTTACGGACTCCACAACGCAGGATTAACAGCTGTACTTGTACAATGGCTCGAGCCAATTGTGAATCAGCATCTACTCTATGCTAGCTTTGCAATGGGCGGACTTGTATCCATCCTCTCTAACGTCTTCAATAACCATCCTGCCCTTATGATTGGTACAATCACATTAACAGAAATGGGACTAGATCCAGTCACATTAAAAACAATCTATCTTGCAAACATCATTGGTAGTGACATCGGTTCACTATTACTACCAATTGGTACACTAGCTTCACTCATTTGGATGTATATTCTGAAACAAAACAAAATTAAAGTAAAATGGAAAGACTATTTAAGTGTATCCCTTATCGTTATCCCGCTCACAACAGTCGTCACACTATTCCTCTTATTCTACTGGGTACATCTCTTCTTCGCCTTATAAAGTGAAACTTTAATCAGTGGGGGTTTTGTTCATCCCCTCCGCCCTGCAGGGCGGTGCTGCCGGCGAGATCTACAAGCAGTTCGCGCTGACCATCGCCATCTCGATGGCGTTCTCGGCGTTCCTGGCGCTGGGCTTCACCCCGGCGCTGTGCGCGACCTTCCTCAAG
>NZ_JBHHMJ010000478.1:0-473 GCF_042136455.1 Stenotrophomonas sp. 3diitr2024 | reverse complement strand
GGTCGCCAACGGCTGACGCGACCCGCAAGCCGCCGACCTTGTCGGCGCCCCCAACCTCCGGTAGCCGCCAACCTTGGCCGGCATCGGCCAAGCCCTCAGTCCAGCTTCACCACCAGCTTGCCGAAGTTGTGCCCCTGCAGGTCATCCGGTGTTCGCGGCGTGCCGCGCCTGCGCAGGTAAGACGGCGCCGCGCACAGGCTCATCGCATACGGCGGCAGCGGCCGCGCCACCACCTCCTGCGATGGCACCACCCGATCCTTCCTCGACGATGCTGCATATCCGCGAGGTGATGCCCGCCTCGGGTTTCATCGACAGCGGCATCGTGCATGGATTGGACGAAGGCGTCGTAGCCGTACTTCAGGCTGTAGGTCGCGCCCTCCATGGCGGCGCGGTAGAGATGCGCCGGGGTGAAATTGGCGGTATCCAGGCCAGCCAGCACACCCTTGCCGAGCGGCAGGTCAGGGGTACGTTCG
>NZ_JBHHMJ010000476.1:0-7254 GCF_042136455.1 Stenotrophomonas sp. 3diitr2024 | reverse complement strand
CGCCGCCCCGAATCCGTTAGGTTGCCGGCCAGCGGCCGGCACTACCCGGTCGCGTTGCCGATGGATTCCGATGAAACCAAATTTCCCTTGCCGCACAAGGCCGCAAGGCTGGTGCACTGCGGCATACTAGGGGTCTTGCCCCACAGGTGTGACATGACGCGCGCGTTCAACTTCAGTGCCGGCCCTGCGACCTTGCCGGAATCGGTCCTGCGCCAGGCGCAGGCGGAAATGCTGGACTGGCACGGGTCCGGCGCTTCGATCGTGGAAATGAGCCATCGCGGCGCGGAATTCATGTCCGTGGCCGCCGAGGCCGAGGCCGACCTGCGTCGCCTGCTCGATATCCCCGAAGACTATGCGGTGCTGTTCCTGTCCGGTGGTGCCACCACCCAGCAGGCGTTGATCCCGCTGAACTTCGCCGCCCCCGGCCAGCGTGCCGACTACGTGGTCAGTGGCCACTGGGGCAAGACCGCGGTCAGGCAGGCCGGTGTCTACGTGGACGTCAACATCGCCGCCAGCAGCGAGGCCGATGGCTATCGCACGCTGCCGCCGCACGCCGACTGGCAGCTCTCGCCGGATGCCGCCTACGTGCACATCACCGCCAACGAGACCATCCACGGCGTCGAGTTCCGTGATGTGCCCGATACCGGCAATGTGCCGCTGGTGGCCGACTTCAGTTCGTCCATTGCCAGCGAGCCGCTGGACGTGCGCCGCTACGGCGTGATCTATGCCGGTGCGCAGAAAAACCTGGGTCCGGTCGGCATCGCGGTGATGATCATCCGCCGCGACCTGCTCGAGCGCAGTGGCCAGCCACGCGCGGACATCTTCGATTACCGCTCGCATGTCGCCCGCGATTCGATGCTCAACACCCCGCCAACCTGGAACTGGTACCTGGCCGGCCTGGTGTTCAAGTGGATGCTGGCCGAGGGCGGCGTGGCCGAGTTCGCCAGGCGCAATGCCGCCAAGGCCGCGCTGGTGTACGGCGCCATCGACGGTTCCGGCGGCTTCTACCGCAATGAGGTTGCACACGCGGCCCGTTCGCGGATGAACATCCCGTTCTTCCTGCCCGATGCCGATCTCGATGCCCGCTTCGTGGCCGAGGCCAAGGCCGCTGGCCTGCTGGCGCTGAAGGGGCACAAGGTCGTCGGTGGCATCCGTGCCTCGCTGTACAACGCCATGCCGCTGGCCGGGGCCGAGGCGCTGGTCGCCTTCATGGCCGATTTCCAGCAGCGTCACGGCTGAGCAATGAACGGCGCGCACCGTCGGGTGCGTGCCCCGCAACAAGGAATTCCGATGGCAAGCAGCAAATCCAGCAAGAAGGCGCCGAAGAAGGCCGAACCGGCCAAGGACAGCGTGCCCACCAAGGCGAAGGGCAAGGCCAAGGCCACCTCGAACCCGGCACCCACCCTGGCGCCGCTGGCGCTGGCCGATGTGCGCTCGAAGATCGACCAGATCGACCGCGACATCCAGAGCCTGATCGCCGAGCGCGCGCGCTTCGCCCACCAGGTCGGCAAGGCCAAGGGCAAGCTCGCCGCCGCCGTCGACTACTACCGCCCCGAGCGCGAAGCGCAGGTGCTGCGCATGGTGGTGGACCGCAACGAAGGCCCGCTCAGCGATGAACTGCTGGTGCACGTCTACCGCGAGATCATGTCGGCCTGCCTGGCCCAGCAGGAGCCGCTGAAGATCGGCTACCTCGGCCCGGAAGGCACCTTCAGCCAGCAGGCCGTACTCAAGCACTTCGGCCGCTCCGCGCTGGGCCTGCCGATGGCCAGCATCGAAGAGGTGTTCCAGGAAGTGGAAGCGGGCAACGCCGATTTCGGCGTAGTGCCGGTGGAGAATTCGGGGCAGGGCACCATCCAGATCACCCTGGACATGTTCCTGACCTCCAACCTGAAGATCTGCGGCGAAGTGGAACTGCGCGTGCAGCAGTTCCTGATGTCGCGCAGCGGCCGCATCGAGGACATCGAGCGCATCTACGCGCATCCGCAGTCGTTCATGCAGACCTCGGCGTGGCTGCGCGCCAACCTGCCGAAGGCCGAGAAGATTCCGGTGTCGAGCAACGCCGAAGGCGCGCGTCGTGCGCGCAACGCCGACGACGCGGCGGCCATCGGCGGCGAGAGTGCCGGCCACGTGTACGGCCTGAAGAAGGTGGTCACCAAGCCGATCCAGAACGATGCCGACAACACCACCCGCTTCCTGGTGGTGGGTCGCAACATTTTCCCGACCTCCGGGCACGACCGCACCTCGGTGCTGGTGTTCATCCATGACAAGCCCGGTGCGCTGTTCGACGTGCTCAGCCCGTTCGCCCGCCACGGCATCAGCATGAACCGAATCGAGTCGCGGCCGTCACACCACGGCAAGTGGGAGTACGGTTTCTTCATCGACCTGGCCGGCCACATCGACGACGCGCCGATGCAGGCCGCGCTGGCCGAACTGGAAGCGCACTCGGCGCAGATCAAGGTGCTGGGCTCCTATCCGGTGGCCGTGCCCTGAGTGCTGCTGCGGCGGCAACAGCCGCCACTCCCTGATGCATCGCCGGCGCTGCCGGTGTTTACGGAATGATCGAACGATGAGCAACGCGCAACACTGGATAGCCCGCAAGGGCCAGCCGCTGCAGGGCAGCCTGACCATTCCCGGCGACAAGTCGGTCTCGCACCGCTCGGTGATGTTTGCCGCGCTGGCCGATGGCACCTCGCACATCGAGGGCTTCCTGGAAGGTGAGGACACCCGTGCCACGGCGCGCATCTTCAGCCAGCTGGGGGTGCGCATCGAAACGCCCAGCCCGTCGCAGCGCGTCGTGCACGGCGTCGGTATCGATGGCCTGAAGGCGCCGGATGCACCGCTGGATTGCGGCAATGCCGGTACCGGCATGCGCCTGCTGGCCGGCCTGCTGGCGGGGCAGTCGTTCGACTGCACGCTGATCGGCGATGAATCGCTGTCCGGCCGCCCGATGCGCCGCGTGACCGGCCCGCTGTCGCAGATGGGCGCAAGGATCGATACCCAGGACGACGGCACACCGCCGCTGCACGTGCATGGTGGCCAAGCGCTGCACGGCATCGATTTCGCCTCGCCGGTGGCCAGTGCGCAGGTCAAGTCGGCGGTGCTGCTGGCCGGGCTGTATGCGCAGGGCGAAACCAGCGTGACCGAACCGCACCCGACCCGCGACTACACCGAGCGCATGTTGTCCGCATTCGGCGTGGACATCGCGTTTTCGCCGGGCAAGGCCCGCCTGCGCGGTGGCCAGCGCCTGCGCGCCACGGATATCGTGGTGCCCGCCGATTTCTCTTCGGCCGCGTTCTACCTGGTCGCCGCCAGCATCATTCCCGGTTCCGAGCTGCGCCTGAAGCAGGTCGGCCTGAATCCGCGTCGCACTGGCCTGCTGCATGCGCTGCGCCTGATGGGTGCGGACATCAGCGAAGAGAACCCGGCAGAACAGGGCGGTGAACCGGTGGCCGACCTGGTGGTGCGCTACGCCCCGCTGAAGGGCGCACGCATTCCGGAAGCGCTCGTGCCGGACATGATCGACGAGTTCCCGGCGCTGTTCGTGGCCGCCGCGGCCGCCGAGGGCCAGACCGTGGTGAGCGGTGCGGCCGAACTGCGAGTGAAGGAATCCGACCGCCTTGCGGCGATGGCCACCGGCCTGCGTGCGCTGGGCATGCAGGTGGACGAGACCGAAGACGGCGCCACCCTGCACGGGGGCGTGCGCCTGGGCAGCGGCACCATCGAAAGCCACGGTGACCACCGTATTGCCATGGCGTTTGCCATTGCCGGCCAGATCAGCGACGGCGAAGTGCGCATCAACGACATCGCCAACGTCGCCACCTCCTTCCCGGACTTCGACGGCCTGGCACGCAGCGCCGGCTTCAACCTGGCCTGATCGGCCGATCAGGTTTTCCGGTAGGTGCCGACCTTGGTCGGCACGCTTCTCCGCATAAAAGGACGGAGGCCGAAGCCTCCGTCTAAACATCACGAACCCCTCGTCCGCGATCAACGCTGTCCGGTACGGAAATCCACCGGGACCCGCACCACACTGGCCACTGCACGGCCTTCATGCATCGCCGGCTGGAACTTCCAGTTCTGCACGGCGCTCAGCACCGCACGATCCAGGTCACGGCTGCGCTCGCCGCTGCGCGAAACAATCGCAGCATTGGTGACCTGGCCGCGGGCATCGACATTCAGGCTGGCGATCACGCTGCCCTGCACGCCATTGCGCAGCGCGGCAGCGGGGTAGGTCGGCTTGCTGTTGCCTGCCAGCGGGCGTGCCTCGCGATTGCGTACGGCAGGGGGGGCCTTGCGCTGGTTGCCGGTCGCTGCGGCCTGGCGGGCCGCAGGCTGTTGTACATCGGCGACCGGCGCCTGCTCGGGCGCGGGCAGCATGCGCTCGCCGACCGGTGCCGGCGCCACGTCTTCCTGGTTCGAGTGACGCAGCCAGAGCAGCGCGGCGGCAAACATCGCCACGATCAGCGCGATCCACATCCAGGGCGACGTGGGCTTGTGCTGTTCGCTGGCGTCCTGCTGCAGCTGCGGCGAATGAAGGTCTTCGTGGGTGGTGGCGGTCATCGCAAACTCCTTCCGTCAATGGACGACGGGGAGAGTGTTGCGCGGGCCAGTGGCGGGAAGTGTCAGCGTTGCGTCAACGCGACCGGCAGGGTTCAGTTTGCCTGCCGGGAAACGTTCAGTTACTGGGTCTTGAAGTCGAACGGCACTTCAATGCTGCCCGGTACGGCCTGGCCGTTGCTCTGCGCCGGGGTGAAGCGCCAGCGGCGCACCGCATCGGTCGCGGCACGGTCGAGCTCGCGTGAGCCGCTGCGCTGGATCACCGTGGCATTGTTCGGATAGCCGGTGGCATCCACGTCCACGCGCACCACCACGCTGCCGGTCTCGCCGGCGCGCAGCGCGGCGGCCGGGTAGGCCGGTGGAGGCGACTGGCCGGCAATCGGCATCGGCTGGCTGTTGCCTGTAGCAGCCGGCGCCGGGGCCGGTGCGACCGGGGCCGCTTCAGCGACGGGCGCCGGCGGTGGCGGCGGGGTTTCGACCAGCTTCGGGGCTTCCTCCTCGACCGGGGCCGGCTTGGCATCGGGCATGTCGCTGGAACCGGCGGCCGCAGCCAGCGGTTCGGGCAGCGGTTCCACCTGCGCCGTCTCCTGCGGGGTCTGTGCGGCCGGGTCGGCGCGGAAGAATTCCTTGTCGCGACCGGTGTACCAGACCAGCACGAACAGCAGTACGCCCACGCCGAAGGCGATGCCGGCGATCTTCAGGGCGTTGCGCGGGATATGCACGGTAAACGACTTGGCGGACGACGAGCGGGGTGCAGACATGGACCGGACCAGTACGGAATGCCCCGATTCTGCCACGGCGGGAATGAACCGGGCGGCAGAAATCCGTATAACAAGCGATAATCCCATCCCTGATACCCACCACGACACCTGCCATGCTTGATCCAGCCCTGCTCCGCCACCAGCCCGCCGACCTCGCCGAACGCCTGCGCACCAGCCGCGGCTTCGAGCTCGACGTGTCTGCCCTGGAGTCCCTGGAGGCCGATCGCAAGCGCATCCAGGTGCGTACCCAGGAGCTGCAGAGCCTGCGCAACAGCCGTTCCAAGGCCATCGGCCAGGCCAAGGCCAAGGGCGAGGACGTGTCGGCCATCATGGCCGAGGTCGCTGCATTCGCCGACGAGCTGAAGGCCTCGGAAGTAGCGCTGGACGAGCTGCGCGAGAAGATCGAAGCGATCTCTATGGGGATCCCGAACCTGCCGGCCGATGACGTGCCGGCCGGTGCCGACGAGAACGACAATGTCGAGCAGGCGCGCTGGGGTACTCCGCGCCAGTTCGACTTCAAGGTGCTCGACCACGTTGAGCTGGGTGCGCGCAACGGCTGGCTGGACGGCGAGACCGCGGCCAAGCTGTCCGGCTCGCGCTTCACCGTACTGCGCGGCCCGATCGCGCGCCTGCACCGTGCGCTGGCCCAGTTCATGGTCGACCTGCACACCGGTGAGCACGGCTATGAGGAAACCAACGTGCCGCTGCTGGTCAACGCCGATTCGCTGCGTGGCACCAGCCAGCTGCCGAAGTTCGAGGACGACCTGTTCAAGACCGCCGTGGGCGACTCCACGCGGTACCTGATCCCGACCTCGGAAGTGCCGCTGACCAACATCGTGCGCGACGAGATCGTCGACGCCGAGCGCCTGCCGCTGCGCATGACCGCCCACTCGATGTGCTTCCGTGCCGAGGCCGGCAGCGGTGGCCGCGACGTGCGCGGCATGATCCGCCAGCACCAGTTCGAGAAGGTCGAGCTGGTCTCGATCAGCCGCCCGGAAGACAGCGACGCCGAGCACCAGCGCATGACCCGCTGTGCCGAAGTGGTGCTGGAAAAGCTGGGCTTGCCGTACCGCAAGGTGCTGCTGTGCACCGGCGACATGGGCTTCTCGGCGGTGAAGACCTACGATCTGGAAGTCTGGCTGCCGTCGCAGGAGACTTACCGCGAGATCTCCTCGTGCTCGAACTGTGGTGACTTCCAGGCCCGCCGCATGCAGGCGCGCTGGCGCAACCCGGCCACCGGCAAGCCTGAGCTGGTGCATACCCTGAACGGCTCGGGCGTGGCGGTTGGCCGCGCGATGATCGCGGTGATGGAGAACTACCAGAACGCCGACGGCAGCATCACCGTGCCGGAGGCCCTGCGCCCGTACATGGGCGGCCTGGAAACCATCGCCTGATTCCCTGACCGGGTAGGTGCCATGCTTGCATGGCACCGTATCCACGCATGGCGTGGATCTACTTGAGGATGTTGCACGCGCCGGGCATGAATTCAACGATGCCCCAGTAGATCCACGCCATGCGTGGATGAACCCCCGCGATCACTCCACAGCGCGCAGCTTCTCCAACGGCACCCATCCCGGTTCGCCGGCCTCCGGCATGCACCATGCCCACCCGTTAAGCGTGCGCATCCCTCGCAGCAGCTGCCCCGGATCCACATCCAGTTCGCGTGCGCAGTAATCCTGCGTGGCAAATGCGCCACCCTGCGCATCGCGGCCGATCACCGGCGCCGGCACGAAGCCGGGCTGCTGCCCCTCGGCCTCGCACAGGAACCAGTCGTCCCAGCCCTCCGGGCCTTCATAGCGTTCGCCCACTACCAGCGCCTGGCCGCGGCGCAGGGTGATCGGGTGCGGAAATTCGCTGCGGTGCGCAGCGGTCACGATGTAGTTCATGCCCCCAGCCTAGCGCGTCGCAAAAGAAGACGGCCCCGCACAGCGGGGCCGCC
>NZ_JBHHMJ010000186.1:0-328 GCF_042136455.1 Stenotrophomonas sp. 3diitr2024 | reverse complement strand
GCTGCCGGTAGCGCAGTTCCACGCCCTGGCGGCGGGTGCGGCCGATGTTGCGATAGGTGCTGCGTCCGCCGATGTTGCTGGCAACTGCCAACTCATCGTCGGTATCTGCGCGGAACAGTTCGATCTGCGGCGGCGTGGTGCTGTTGGACCAGCTGTCCACGTAGACGCTGGCATTGCGGGCGAAGCTGGCGCTGTGCATGCCCGGCGCCTTCGACAGGCGCTCGCTGGCGCGACTGGTCACGCCGACGTTCCAGGCCAGCACCTGCTCGCCCACGGCCTGGCTGCTGGCACCAAACACCAGGTCCGGGGCCGCAGCAAAGCCGGTGCT
>NZ_JBHHMJ010000456.1:0-2840 GCF_042136455.1 Stenotrophomonas sp. 3diitr2024 | reverse complement strand
CCCCCCCCCCCACTACCGATCAGAGTCGCTCAGCCTTGCCGCTGGCCAGTGCGCGCGCGATCACCTGCTGCGCCTGCTGCGACGCCTGGGCATGCACGCGTGCCTGGCGCTCGCCCAAGGCGGCCTGCTGGCTACCCAGTGCCGCCTGGCGGCTGGCCAGTTCAGACTGCTGGCTGGCCAGGCGCTGCATGTCACGAGTGCGGCCGGACTGCGCGGCCTCGCTGCGGGCTTCCTGCATCGCACGGCGTGCCTCGGCGGCGGCCTCGCGTGCAGCCTCACGCGCAACGGCCACGTCGCTGGTTGCACCGCGCGCGGCCTTTGCCGCTTCCGCCGCCGCCTCGCGGTTGATGTCATGCGCGGCCATCGCACTGCGCGCGGCCTCGGCGGCGATCAGTGCGATGCGGCGCGATTGCTCGCCCTGCAGGCGGCCCATTTCACCCAGCTGCCTGCCGAGTTCGCCCTGCTGGCGACCCAACAGGCTTTGCTGGCGGCCCAGTTCGCTCTGCTGGCGGCCCAGCTCTACGGCACCGCTGTAGGCACGCTGCAGCGTCTGGATCAGCATCGGGTCACGCACCACGTAGCGCTTGTCACCCTGGCGGAACCACAACGCCGGGCCCTTGCCGAGCTGCCTGCGGGCCACCGTCACGTCGTCCATGCCGCCGTTGGCGAAGGTCGAATCACCATCAACCAGAACGAAGGCCTCCCGGGGCGACCTGCCCAGGTCCAGGCGACCGTAGGTGGTGATGGAGGTGGCGGCCGACGTCGCGCCTTCATCGTCTTCGGCCATGCCCGTGGCATCGTCGACTTCCGCCACATCGGCATCGTCGGGCCCGGTCGCGTCAGCGGGTTCGGCCGGCGCGGCCGGTGCTGCAGGCGCGGCCGGTGCCGCCGGCACGCCCGCGGCGGATGGCGGTGCGGCCGGAGCCTTGGGAGCCTTCGGCGGTGGTGGCGCCACGACCTTGGGTGCCGCCGGTGGCGCGGGCGGTGCCGGCGGTACCGGCGCAGCGACCAGCCGCATCGGCGCCACACCCACCAGTACCACGGCCGCCGTCAACGCCATCGCCAGGATGCGGGGGCAGGCACGGCGTGGCTGCAACGAGAGCAGGCGACGCTTGAGGCTGGTGGCATCCGGTGCGGCACTGGCCACGCCCAGGTGCGGCTGCGGTGCCACCCCCAGCTGCAGCAACAGACGGCCATAGGCCTGGCGGCTGGCAGCGTGCTGGCCCACCACCGCTGCGTCAACCGCTTCTTCGCGCGCTTGTGCATATTCACGCACCGACAGGCGCAGCAGCGGATGGAAGAAGAACAGGTGCTGGGCCAGCGCAGGCAGCAGGCCCCACTGCAGGTCCCGCCGCTGCAGGTGCTGCAGTTCGTGGGTCAGGGCCAGGTCCAGCGCGTCGCCCTGCAGGGCGTTGTCGCCAGCCGGCAACAGCAGCACCGGGCGGAACGGACCGACCAGCTGCGGTGCGTCCACCTGCGTGCTCATCCACAACCGCGGCGCAGGCCGCACGCCATGTGCATCGGAAGCCAGCTGCAGGGCCTGCACCAACGCCTGGTCCTCGCAGGGATAGGCCGCTGCCAGCAGCGCGCGGCAGCGACGCCACTCACCGAAGGTACGCAGCGCCATCAGCAGCACGCCGGATGCCCACAGCGCGGCCAGTGCGACGGCCCACCACGCCACTGCCGGTGCATCCGCTGCAGGCATCGGCATCGCGGCCAGCAACTGTGCCGAGGCCTCCGGGGCCAGCGGGTAGACGATGTCAGCGGCCACGTCGGTCGCGGTCATCGCCACCGCCTGCGGTGCGGGCAGCCAGGCCAACTGCAACGGCTGGCTCCAGAACAGGCCAAGCACGGCCTGCAGCGATACCAGCCACCACAGGCGGCAGCGGGTCGCCGCCGACAGTGACGGCAGCGCGCGGCACACGCCATATACCAGGGCTACCAGCAGCACGGTCTGCAGGCTGGTCCAGCCCAGGCGTTCCAGCATCGGGATCAGCATCGTGGTGTCCATGGCTCAGCCCTCGTGGCGACGCGATTGGAGTTGGGCGACCAGCGCTTCCAGTTCGGCCAGTTCGTTGTCGCTGACCTTCTGCCGCTGCGACAGATAGGCCACGAACGGCGACACCGAGCCCTGCAGGGTGTTGTCGACAAACTGCGCCACCGCGCCCTGCAGCACGCTCTGCGGGCCGCGGGTGGCCTGGTAGCGGTAGATACCGTCCTGTTGCCGGCGCTGAAGATACCCCTTCGCCCGCAGGCGCTCCATCATCGTCAGCACAGTGGAGCGGGCCAGCCCGCGGGCCTCGCCGTAGCCACTGGCGACCTCGCCGACACTGGCCGGCGCATGTTCATCGATGTACTGCAGCAGGGCCAGTTCCTGGTCCCCGATGGTCTTGCCGCGCATGACACCACTCCCTTGACTACACGTGTCGCCACTGTCAGCTTGACGACAGCTGTAGTCAACCCCCCGGAAGTCACGGGCCGACGAACGGTAGGGCACCGAGCGCTTAAACCTTCGACGCGCTGTCTGCATCCGATTCGCAACGCCCGCTGGAATTCCGCATGTTCCGCCCAACGCTCCGAGTCGTGCTCATGCTCATCAGTGCCCTGCCCTTCGCCGCCGTCTCTGCCAGCCAGGACCAGGCCAACGACCAGACCCGCCGCCTGATCCGCCAGATTATGCTGGAGCAGCGCATCCCCGGGCTGCAGGTCGCGGTGGTCAAGGACGGGCAGATCGTGCTCTCCGAAGCCTACGGCCTGGCCAACGTCGAGAACGGCGTGCTTGCCTCGCGGGACACCCGCTTCCCGCTCAATTCGGCCACCAAGGCGTTTACCGGCGTGGC
>NZ_JBHHMJ010000445.1:0-269 GCF_042136455.1 Stenotrophomonas sp. 3diitr2024 | reverse complement strand
CAACGCGGTCAGCGTATTGACCACCACGAAGCCGGCGATGGCCGCCAGCAGCAGCGGACGCCGTGGCAGGCGCTGGGTCAGCGCGGTCATCGGCAGTGCGGCCATCACCGAACCCAGCGCATACACGCTCACCAGCTGGCGCTTCCTGGTGCAGGAAATCTATTTCTTCCACCGCGACCTGGTGCGGCCGCCGCTGAGTTCGCCGGCCAACACCTGAGGCGGAAACCTGATTTGGGCGGGTGCCATGCGGTAGTGCGCGCGATCCAACG
>NZ_JBHHMJ010000437.1:0-1104 GCF_042136455.1 Stenotrophomonas sp. 3diitr2024 | reverse complement strand
AGCTGGGTAAGCAGCCCGTTGCCCGACCTCCTGTAGAGCCGAGCCATGCTCGGCTCACGCGCGCAGCGCGGCTCTTCCGCAGCGGACCGGAGAGCAGCCGAGCAACGGCTCGGCTCTACATTGCGCCGCGACTCTCCTTAGGTGCTCCGCATGCGCGATCTTCCCGGTTACCCCGCCCACCCGCAGCGCTTCGAGGTCCGCCCCGGCCTGTCGATGAACTATCTCGACGAGGGCCCGCGCGATGGCGAGGTGGTGGTGATGGTGCACGGCAACCCGTCGTGGAGCTATTACTGGCGCACGCTGGTGGCCGGCCTGTCGGACACCTACCGCTGCATCGTGCCGGACCACATCGGCATGGGCCTGTCGGACAAGCCCGATGACAGCCGCTATGAATACACGCTGCAGTCGCGCGTGGACGATCTTGATGCGCTGCTGAAGCACCTGGGCATCACCGGCCCGGTGACCCTGGCCGTGCATGACTGGGGCGGCATGATCGGGTTCGGCTGGGCGCTGTCGCACCACGACCAGGTGAAGCGCCTGGTCGTGCTCAACACCGCTGCCTTCCCGATGCCGGCGGCGAAGAAGATGCCGTGGCAGATCGCGCTGGGTCGCCACTGGAAGATCGGCGAGTGGATCATCCGCAGCTTCAACGCGTTCTCGTCCGGGGCCTCTTGGCTTGGGGTGGAGCGCAGGATGCCGGCCGACGTACGCCGCGCCTACGTGTCGCCGTACAACAGCTGGGCCAATCGCATCAGCACCATCCGCTTCATGCAGGACATCCCGCTGTCGCCGGCCGACAAGGCCTGGTCGCTGCTGGAACGCGCCGGCAAGGCGCTGCCGTCGTTCGCCGACCGTCCCGCCTTCCTCGGCTGGGGCCTGCGCGACTTCGTGTTCGACCATCATTTCCTGAAGGGCTTCCAGGCCGCGCTGCCGCAGGCCCAGGTGCATGCCTTCGAGGATGCCGGGCATTACGTGCTGGAAGACAAGCAGGACGTGCTGGTGCCGGAGATCCGCGCGTTCCTGGACGCCAACCCGATCTGAGCGGTGTGCCGACCAACGGTCGGCACCCACAAGTGGAAGGTATGGGTGGGTGCCGACCGTTGG
>NZ_JBHHMJ010000432.1:0-323 GCF_042136455.1 Stenotrophomonas sp. 3diitr2024 | reverse complement strand
CGTCATCGGTCACAATCCTCGGTCATGAGCAGCGTACATATCCTTGCAATTGCCGGCACCTTCATGGGCGGCGTGGCCGCCCTGGCGCGGGAACTTGGGCATTCCGTCAGCGGCAGCGCCGATACCTGGGACCAGCCGCTGCGCGGCAACTGGAACCAGCTCAAGCAGCTCAAGGCCAAGTACCCGAACCTGAAGGTACTGATCTCGCTGGGTGGCAACCCGATGATGTACGTGAACCTGGTGTGGGCCTGGGGCCATCCGGAGGTGTACATCCTGGTGCTGCCGGCGTTCGGCATCTTCTCTGAAGTCACCGCCACGTTCGC
>NZ_JBHHMJ010000431.1:0-323 GCF_042136455.1 Stenotrophomonas sp. 3diitr2024 | reverse complement strand
GCTACCGGTATCCATCCCGGGCCAAATGCGCGATCCGAACCGCGCCGGCGGCGCCCTGCCGGGGGCCCTATACTGGTCAGCCAGGGTGCGTCGCGTCGGGGTTGCTCGGCCGCGTCCATGGATTCGTGCAGGATCGCGCGGCTGCCGGGCAGGCGGCGTGCGTCCGGGCTCAGGTTGCCGATGGCGTACTGGTTGAGTACTTCAATGGCATCGACGAACCTTGTCGAGGCTCGCGAAACCCGGATGATTCGCGGCACGCGACAGCGCAAGCAGTTCCTCTTGCCGCTCCGGCGCTTCCCAAGACCAAGACCGCCGGACGTTGG
>NZ_JBHHMJ010000422.1:0-604 GCF_042136455.1 Stenotrophomonas sp. 3diitr2024 | reverse complement strand
GGCATCCTGGCCAGCAACACGCCGGACGTGTTGACCGAAACCACCGCCGATCTCGGTTTCGCGCTGCTGATGGCAACCGCGCGCCGGATCACTGAGTCCGAGCGCTGGCTGCGTGAAGGGCAGTGGCAGCAGTGGTCGTTTTATGATGACCCTAACGTATGCACAATTTCATTACATGAAACTGGTCGCTATTTATTCCCTGGAACTGGCGCTGTAAATGAACGCGGACAAGGTAATGGCTATAGTTATTCTTTTAACGTTCCACTCGATGCTTTTACAGAAGATGAATCGTTCTTAAAATCATATCGAACTGTTGTAAAAGAAGTTGCAGCGTACTTTAAACCGGATATTATTTTAACGCAAAATGGTGCTGACGCACATTATTATGACCCACTTACACATCTTTGTGCGACAATGAATATTTACCGTGAAATACCGAAGCTCGCTCGTGAAATTGCAAATGAATATTGCGACGGTCGCTGGATCGCTGTCGGTGGCGGTGGCTATGATCACTGGCGCGTCGTTCCAAGAGCTTGGGCACTCATTTGGCTCGAAATGAACAACATCCAAAACATCTCAGGTTATCTCCCTCCAGAATGGATTG
>NZ_JBHHMJ010000420.1:0-325 GCF_042136455.1 Stenotrophomonas sp. 3diitr2024 | reverse complement strand
CCGGGTTTCATTTCGTTGAGGCCCTGGCGGAAAAAGCCGGTGCGCGATGGAATGTGGACAGCAAGCTGTTCGGCGAGACCGCCAAGGTCGAGATCGCCGGGCAGACGGTGTGGCTGCTGGAACTGGATGGGGAAGCGGTCGGCCATGCCGCCGCCGGCCCCTGTGGCCTGCCGCATCCGGATGTGAAACCCGGTGACGGCGAACTCAAGCGCCTGTACGAACTCGCGCTGGCGGACCGTATCGATCAGCACATAATCCGGCGCGATGCAGGTCTGGCCCGCGTTGAACCACTTGCCGGTGGCCAGCCGCGCGGCGGCTTTGCCCA
>NZ_JBHHMJ010000179.1:0-4551 GCF_042136455.1 Stenotrophomonas sp. 3diitr2024 | reverse complement strand
CCGGCATCCCCATCAATCCGTCAGGCATTGCCTGGTTGCCGGCCAGCGGCCGGCACTCCCTTTTCTCAGACCTTCAACAACCCGGCCGGCAGCTGCATGGTGATGCAGTGCAGGCTGCCGTTCTGCCAGATCAGCGAGCGGCAAGGCACCTGCACGATCTCGCGACCCGGATGCGCCTGGGCCAGCACATCACGGGCCAGGTCGTCGGCCGGGTCGCCATAGGCCGGCATCAGCACCGCGCCGTTGACGATCAGGTAGTTGGCGTACGACGCAGCAAGACGGCGGCCTTCGTCGATCACCGGCCGCGCCCACGGCAGCGGGAACAGGCGATACGGCTGGCCGTCCTTGGTGCGCAGCGCGGCCAGCTCGTTGCCCATCGCCTGCAGCTCGGCGTAGTGCGAATCGCTCTCGTCGTCGCAGGCCTGATAGACGATGCTGTCAGCGGAGGCGAAGCGGGCGAGGGTATCGATGTGGGCGTCGGTGTCGTCGCCTTCCAGGTAGCCGTGGTCCAGCCACAGCACGCGGTCCTGCTGCAGCCAGTCGGCCAGGTCGGCGCTCAGGCTGGCGCGGTCGCGGTCCGGGTGGCGTTCGTGCAGGCACTTCCAGGTGGTCAGCAGGGTGCCTTCGCCGTCGGTCTCGATGCCACCGCCTTCCAACGCGAACGGAATGCTGCGTACCGGGGCGTCGTTGAACACGCCAGCCTGGTCGAGCACGCCCACCAGCTGGTCATCCAGGGTGGCGTCGAACTTGCCGCCCCAGCCAGTGAATCGGAAGTCCAGCAGCTGGAAACCGCCGTCGGCGCGGCGCAGGGTGATCGGGCCGGAGTCGCGCAGCCAGGTATCGTCGTAGGCGGCCGTGGTGAAGTGGACCTTGTCCATGTCGATGCGGTTGGAGCGCAGCCGCATTTCGGCATAGGTCTCCACATCGTCGTCGGCCACGCAGATCAGCACCGGCTGGAAGCGGGTGATGGCCGCGACCAGGGCGATGTAGGTCTCTTCCACCTGGCCCAGGCGGTCGGCCCAGTCGGTGTCGGCGGTAGGCCAGGCAATCAGGACGCCGCTCTGGGCTTCCCACTCGGCAGGAAAACGAAGGGTCTGGTTCATGGTCTCGCTACACAGGCCCGCCCAGGGCGGGTAAAGGGATCAACGGATCGGTGGTTTCGGGCCGATTTCGTTCGGGTCCGCCTGGTTGGCCACCACGTCGATCACCTTCTGCTTCTCGAAGTAGACGGTGAACTGCGGGTACACCCAGCGGTTGATGGTCGGCCATTGCCGCTTCTGCCCGCCACGCGGCTGCAGTTGTTCGCTGGGCGCGCCGAACTGCGCCTGCACCTGCTGCATGCTCTGGCCGCGCACGGGCAGGGCACCGGCCGGCTTCTCGCGGGCACGGTCGACAAGCAGGGTGTCGGCCAGTGCCGGTGTGGCGGCGGCCAGGGTGGCCATCACGGCCAGGGCGGACAGGTAACGCTTCATCTCGATCTACTCCCCAGTGGTCAAGAAAGGCGATTACAGCAAAAACGGCAGGAAAAAGCCGCATAAACAAAAAACCGCCCGAAGGCGGTTTCTTGCATCGGGTCGGCCCCGCATAGGGCCAGCCGCAGCCGGAAGGCTGTGAGGCTTAGCGCTGACGCGCCTTGAAACGCGGGTTCGACTTGCAGATGACGAAGATCTTGCCACGACGACGCACGACCTTGCAGTCACGGTGACGGGCCTTCGCCGACTTCAGGGAGGACAGGACTTTCATGGCATACCTCGGCGTAAACAGTAGTTGTTCGGGTGGAGCGTGGCCGCGATATGCGAAAGACAATCGGCAGTTGACGCTCGTTCAAGCCCGCCATTCTACCGGGCTTTTCCTCATGGTTTCAAGTGGTTGCACAAAAGATCCCGCTGGGGGCGTCTGGCAGGGGCTAGAATGGCCTCTTCACACGCTCTGGGACCCCCATGAATCCACTCGCTCCCGTCCTGACCATCGACGGCCCATCCGGGGCCGGCAAGGGTACCATCAGCCGCATCATCGCGCGCAGGATGGGCTGGCATTACCTGGATTCGGGCGCGCTGTACCGGGCGGTGGGCGTGGCCGCAAGCTGGGCCGACATCGACACCTCCGACGCCTCCGCGCTGGTCCGCTGCACCTTTGACACCCACGTTCAGTTTGTCGAGCAGGGCGATGCCATGCGGGTCATGGTCAACGGCACCGATGCCACCGACGAGCTGCGCCTGGAGACCACCGGGGCGCTGGCCTCGGCCATTGCCGCCATCCCGGAGGTCCGGGCCGCCCTGAAGGAGCGCCAGCGCGCATTCAGGGAACTGCCAGGCCTGGTCGCCGACGGCCGCGACATGGGCACGGTGATCTTTCCGGACGCCCCCTACAAGGTCTTCCTGACCGCCAGTGCCGAGGAGCGCGCCGAGCGCCGGCATAAGCAGTTGAAAGACAAGGGGGTTTCTGTTAACTTTGATGACCTCCTGCGCGAGATCATGGCCCGCGACGCCCGTGATGCTCAGCGTACCGTGGCGCCCCTGAAGCCGGCAGACGATGCTGTCCTCATCGACACCACAGGCATCGGCATCGATGATGTCGTTGCCCGAGTGATGGATCTGCTTCCGGTTCCGGCTGCCTGATCCGTTCGCGCGGGAGCACTGCCAGCAGCATCGGCGGTGGTCGCGCATAGCAGTGCTGTACCCGCTCCGTCGCGCAATGATGCGTGGCGGTTTTCCTACTACACACGACCTGCGTTTCCGGGGTCGACCAACAGGCGGGCGGTCGCCATTCCCCTGAAGGGGACGCCACCGACCCATGTGTCCAACAGAGTAAATCTAATGACCGAATCATTTGCCGAACTGTTTGAAGCCAGCCAGGCCAACCTGGCCAAGCTGAAGCCGGGCGCCATCGTCAGCGGTACCGTTGTTGAAGTCCGCGGCGACGTCGTGGTGATCAACGCTGGCCTGAAGTCCGAAGGCATCGTGCCGATCGAACAGTTCCGTAACGACGCTGGCGAAATCGACGTCGCCGAAGGCGATATCGTCAAGGTCGCCCTCGACTCGATCGAGAACGGCTTCGGCGAAACCGTCCTGTCGCGCGAGAAGGCCAAGCGCGCGATGGTGTGGGACGAGCTGGAAGAAGCGTTGGAAAAGAACGAAACCATCACCGGCCGCATCAGCGGCAAGGTCAAGGGTGGTTTCACCGTGGACATCAAGGATGTCCGCGCCTTCCTGCCGGGTTCCCTGGTCGATGTGCGCCCGGTGCGCGATCCGGCCTACCTGGAAGGCAAGGAACTCGAGTTCAAGCTCATCAAGCTGGACCGCAAGCGTAACAACGTCGTGGTCTCGCGCCGCGCTGTCGTCGAAAGCGAGCACTCGGAAGAGCGCGAGCAGCTGATGGACAAGCTGCAGGAAGGCGCGATCCTGAAGGGTGTCGTCAAGAACCTGACCGATTACGGCGCGTTCGTGGACCTGGGCGGTATCGACGGCCTGCTGCACATCACCGACATGGCGTGGAAGCGCGTGCGTCACCCGTCGGAAGTCGTGAACGTCGGCGACGAGCTGGACGTCCGCGTGCTGAAGTTCGACCGCGAGCGCAACCGCGTTTCGCTGGGCCTGAAGCAGCTGGGCGAGGATCCGTGGGACAACATCGGCCGTCGTTACCCGGCCAACAGCCGCGTCTTCGGCAAGGTCTCCAACGTCACCGATTACGGTGCGTTCGTTGAGATCGAGCCGGGCGTCGAAGGCCTGGTGCACGTCTCCGAGATGGATTGGACCAACAAGAACGTCAACCCGTCCAAGGTTGTCCAGGTGGGTGATGAAGTCGAAGTGATGGTGCTGGACGTCGATGAAGAGCGTCGCCGCATCTCGCTGGGCATGAAGCAGGTTGCCGCCAATCCGTGGGAAACCTTCGCTGCCACCCACAAGAAGGGTGACAAGGTGTCGGGCCAGATCAAGTCGATCACCGACTTCGGCATCTTCATCGGCCTGGACGGCGGCATCGACGGCCTGGTCCACCTGTCCGACATCAGCTGGAACACCACCGGCGAAGACGTCGTTCGCAACTTCAAGAAGGGCGATACCCTGGACGCCGTCGTCCTGGCCGTCGATCCGGAGCGCGAGCGCATCTCCCTGGGCGTGAAGCAGCTGGAGCAGGATCCGTTCGGCCAGTACATGGCTGCCAATCCGAAGGGTTCCAAGGTCGAAGGCGTGGTGAAGGAAGTCGACGCCAAGGGCGCGATCATCGAGCTGGCTGACGGCATCGAAGGTTACGTCTCGGCCCGCGACATCGCCAACGAGCGCGTTGACGACGCCACCCAGCACCTGAAGGTCGGCGACAAGGTCGAAGCCAAGTTCGTGGGCATGGACCGCAAGGGCCGTACCCTGCAGCTGTCGATCAAGGCCAAGGACGACGCTGAAATGCGCGAAGTGCTGGAGGAATACCAGTCCTCTTCGGCTTCCAGCGGCACCACCCAGCTGGGCGCGCTGCTGCGTGCACAGCTGAACGGCAACAAGTCCGAGTAATCGGCCTTAGGCTGTTCGTTGTTTCCTGGACGGCCCGGGCATTGCCCGG
>NZ_JBHHMJ010000364.1:0-7020 GCF_042136455.1 Stenotrophomonas sp. 3diitr2024 | reverse complement strand
ACCCGCGCCACCCGGCAGGTGTCGACCTTGGGCGACACGGCGGCGACAGTGGTCGGGCATGGCTTGACGCTACGCCCCGCCCTTGAGGATCACCTCGGCCAGCCGATCATAGTCACCGCCGAAATGGTGGTCGCCCGGCAGCTTCACCCGCTTCACGCCGTCATTGGCCGGCAGGTCCGGGCACAGTGCGTCCTCGTCCTTGTCGCCATATACGCACAGGGTTCTTTCCGCCGGCAGCCTGGCCACTTCCGGAGCGATCGGCAGGCCATCGCCGCCACCGCCCAGCCAGTTGCTGACGTGGAATTCAAAGTCGGCCTTCCTGCCTACCGACAGCAGCACGATACGATCCAGCGCTGCGCGGGTATCGGCATCGAGCTGGTTGATGGTCGCCGGCAGCACGTCGGCGCCCTGCGAGAAACCGATCAGCATCACCTTGTCGCGGTGCCACTGCTGGCGGTAGTGGTCGATGATCTTCTGCAGGTCAGCGGCGAAGCCCTTCGGCGTGCGCTCGCTCCAGAAGTAGCGCAACGAGTCGATGCCGACCACGGCCACGCCGTGCTCGTTGAGCGACGACGCCACGTCCTTGTCCAGGCCGGCCCAGCCACCATCGCCGGAAACGAATACCGCCAGCGTATCGCCGCTACCGGTCGCCGGTACTTCCACCACCGGCAGGCCTTTCAGCGCGGCCGGCGGCGGTGCCAGACTGACCCCGGCCTGCGCGCCGATCACCCGCGCCGCGGCCACCAGACCGGGTGAGGCATCACCGCGCGCGGTTCGCTTGAATTCGCGTGCCATGGCGACCTGCTGAACGAACCGACTGGCCTCGCCCACCTTGCAGCCGTGATCGCCAGCGGCACTCAACCACGGAAAATTCAGTTCGGCGGGCTGCAGCGTGTTGTGCTTCACACCATCGCCGCAGACCATGCGCTCATGGTTGTGGTCCGGGCAGAAGCCGGTGGTCAGCAGGCCGGCAAACACCTGGGTGTCGGCCTGCGCCGCGAGCGAATAGGCCATCTCGGCACCCTCGCCGTCACCGCCGACCAGCGGCAGGTGGTAGCCGGGCAGATGCAGGGACGCCTGCAGCCAGCGCGAGAAGTTCTCGACGTCACCGGCGCCGAACGAGCAGGTCGGATCACCCTCGCGCTTGAGCACCCCGCGCAGGTGCGCGATGTCCACAGCGGCAACGATGGCGCCGTCGGCACGCAGGGCTTCGATCGGCAGGCGGCTAGTGTCACCCCCTGGGGAGGGCTCGTGGAACCAGATCACCACCCGCTGCGGCGTGCCGGCCGGCATGTGCACCGGAATCTGCTCGAACCGCCCGTGGCTGAACTGCTGCACGTTGGCCGCCGCCATTGCCGGCAGCGCCGCCAGCGCCAGAACCACACCCATTGCCCTGCCCAGCCCTGCACGCTTCATATCGCATCCCCGATGGAATGCGCACACGATACGCCGCCACCGCGTGCACGGCACGTACCGGTGCAGGCCGTTGGCGATTCAGTCGGCCGTGGTACGCCGACTGCGCCGGTACAGTGCCAGCGCCAGGTACAGCAGCCAGCCTACGATCACCACGATCACGACCTTCTGGCCCAGCCCGCGCGGCGGACCGGCGCGCCACAACACATGCAGCCACAACAGTACGAACGCCAGCCAGGCCCAGCCCCAGAGCAGGCTCGCGGCGGACTGCCAACCCGGTTCGCGGCGCAGGTACCAGGCCTGCAGCAGCATGCCGACGCTGGCACACAGGAACGCCGTGTTGGCCGCCAGCCCATGGATGAACGGTGCCAGCAGCGGCGTCGCTTCCGGCAGCCAGCTGTCACCGATGGCGACCGTGGCCAGGCCCAGTGCCGAGACAGTGAACAGCAGCGGCGCCGCCGCGCTGCGCCGCGGGCCGACGCTGCCCCGGTAGAGGCTGATGCCGAGCAGGGCGATCGCCAATGCCAGCAGGCAGTAGGCCGCGCGCAATGCCAGCCCCCACGGCCCGTGCAGATAGAGGCTGAGCGTGGCCCGCACCCAGTCCAGATCGGTGCGTGCGAACTGGGTCCACAGCGCGGTGGCCACGAACAGCAGCAGCGCCGCCAGCGCCAGCAGTGCCGCTGGGCGCGCGCGGCTCATGTGGACGCCTCCGGGTGCCGCGCCAGCCATTCGGCCAACGCCTTGCGATAGCGCTGCAGCTCGTCGGCATACAGGTCCAGCACACATAGCGGGCAACCGCTGCCGCAACATTCGTTCGGACCGGGCTCTTCCGGCGGCAGCGGACGGGGATCGGGATCAGGGACGGACACGGTTGGAAGCGGCAATCGATGGAAACGGGCCCCAGTGTACCGGGCTGGTTCAGCGGCCCAGCTGCCGGCGCAGGTTGTCGCGCGCGGCAGAGTCGAGGCGCTGGTGGAAGAATTCGCTGAGGAAGATGCGCGGTGCACGCAGCAGGCCCTGCAGGAAACGGCGGCGGCCGGCGCGATACAGGAAGCCTGGCACCACGCCCTTGTACTCTTCGGCCACGCCGCGGTCATAGGCGCTGAACACCGGCTCCGGCGCGGCCAGGATCGCCATGTCGCAGTCCAGGAACAACGCGGCCTCGGCATCGACATCGTCCGGGGCGAGCTCGCCATGGCGGGCAGTCAGCAGGATCAGCTGCTCGACCCGGGCCGCGTCGACCATGGCAAGTTCCGGCGCCTGTGCGATCGCCTGCAGGGCCAGCTGCGCCGAACGCGCTTCGTTGTCCTTTCGCCCCGCCACATAGATCGCATCGTGGTAGAGCGCGGCCAGGTAGACCTCGGCCGGCTGCTGCCAGCCTGGACCGTCGGCAACCTCCTGGCAGTGCTGCAGCACCGCACGCACGTGGCCGAAGTGATGGTAGGCACGTGGTGGCGTTGCATAGCTGTCCTGCAGCGCCTGCCACTGCGCCGGAGCGAGCGTCAGCGGGGAGAAGTCCATGACCGGATCATCCCGCCTGCGCCGGTAGCGGGCAAGCCGGCCATTTTTTCACCACACCCTCACAACGCTCTCCGCACGGGGCCCCAACGCGGTTGTCCACAGCTTTGTCGAGCGCTGGTCCACACCGGCTGTGGATGAACGCGCGGACCGACCAGCGGTCACTGCAGGGGTGCGCGCACAGGTCTACACTCGCCTCAGGCGGGAGCGCCCGCCGCTGCCGGGAGCCGTCATGTACCGTCCTGCCGCCCGATCCGTTCTGCTCGCATTGGCCGCATTGGCGGCACCCTCCGCGATCGCACTGAACCCTGACGCGAGCGAAGCCCCTGCGGTCGCTGCCAGCACCACCGCGCCGACGATTCCAACACCGCAGCAGGTGTTCGCGATTCCACCGGCCATGCTCGATATGCTGCACACCCAGGTGACCCGTCGCAGCTATTCGCGCGAGCAGCGCCTGCAGGCGCTGGTGGAGATGATCTTCGACCGCCATGGCATGGACCTGCAGTACGACGCCGACGCGACCCTTACTGTCAGCGAGATCTGGCAGCAGCGACGCGCCAACTGCCTGGCCTTTACCCTGATGTTCGTCGCACTGGCACGCGAAGCCGGCATCCAGGCGCGCGTGCAGGAAGTTGGCCAGGTGGTGTCGTGGTACCAGGACCAGGCCCAGGGCCTGGTCTACAGCGTAGGCCACGTCAATGCCGGGGTCGGCTTTGCCGGCCGCTTCGCCACCGTCGATCTGGATCGCAATGTGCTGTACGACCGCCGCGGGCCGCTGCCGATCAGCCAGGCGCGGGCGTTGGCGCACTTCTACAACAATCGCGGTGCCGAACGCATGGCCAGCGGCGACCTGGCGGGCGCACGTACCTTCTTCGATACCGCGCTGGCGCAGGACGGCAGCTTCGCTGCCACCTGGAACAACCTGGGCGTGCTGGAAAACCGCACGGGCGATACCGCCGCTGCACGCCGGGCTCTGGAAAGGGCGCTGCGACTGGACGGCCGCCAGGATGCTGCACTCACCAACGCCAGCGCCCTCTACCGCAAGCTCGGCATGATTGCGCAGGCCCAGGCGCTGGAGCAGCGGTTGCAATCGGTGCAGCGCGAAGACCCATTCGCGCAGTACATGCTCGGTGCCGAGGCCGAACGCGCCGGGCAACTGCAGCAGGCGATCCGCTATTACCGGCAGGCCGTGCGCCTGTACGACACCGCGCACCAGTTCCACTTCGGGCTGGCGCGGGTCTATTTCCTGGCGGGCCAGCTCAAGCACGCCGATCGTGAGCTGCTGCGTGCACAGGAACTGGGCGGGGCGCCGCAGCAGGCGCGCTACCAGGCCAAGCTGGACAGCCTGGCCCGCTGGCGCGCACAGCAGCAGGCCCGGCGCTGAAGGCCGGTCAGGCCTTCTTGAGGAAGCAGGTCTTCAGGACCAGGCCCTTGATCTTGTCCGAATTGCCTTCGATGTGCTCGGCATCGTCCTCGACCAGGCGGATGTTGCGGATCACGGTGCCCTGCTTGAGCGGGATCGAGGAGCCCTTCACCTTCAGGTCCTTGATCACGGTGACGGTGTCACCGGCCTGCAGGGTATTGCCGTTGCTGTCACGCACGACCAGGGTCGAACCGGCACTTTCCTCGGCGGTCCATTCGAAGCCGCAGTCGGCGCAGATCCACAGCGCGCCATCGGCGTAGGTGTTTTCCAAGGTGCACTGCGGGCAGGCAGGGGCAGAAGACATCAGCAAGTACCTCAAAGTGAATCAACAGCTGCCATTGTAACCGCCCGGCTCCCCCGGCATTTTCCGGGCAGTACGCCGCGACCTCCTTGACCCGGCCCGGAACAGGAAACCGCGGGACCTTGCAGTCAGCGGCGAACTGCAGCAGAGTGCGCGGCCCCTGATCGCCCCCCGGAACTCCCCATGCGCCTCGGCATCGACTTCGGTACCAGCAACTCCGCCGCCGCCATCGTGCATGAAGGAAAACTGCTGCCGATCCGCTTCGGCGACGCCGAGCAGTTCCGTACCAGCGTGTACTTCCCCGGCGTGGTGCCCGACCCGGATGACTTCCAGCTCGATGACGGCCAGGAGCACCAGCTGCAGCAGATGATCGACAGCGCTGCGCGTGCGGCGCGCGCCGCCGGCCAGCAACGCACGCCGCAGGCGCTGCGCCGCGAAGCCCTGCGCGCGCTGCGCCGGGAATGGATGGAAGCCCGTGCCGGCAAGGAACGCAGTGCCAGCGACCTGCTGCAGAATGCGGTCTACGGTGACGAAGCGCTGGAAGCCTATTTCGAGGAACACGAAGGCAACCTGGTGCAGAGCCCGAAATCGATGCTCGGCTACAACCTGCACCCGCGCGCCAAGCAGACCATCACCGGCATCGCCGCGCACATCCTCGAACACATCCGCCTGACCGCCAGCGCCCAGCTCGGCCAGCCGCTGCGAGCGGCCCTGCTTGGGCGTCCGGTGCAGTTCCGCAGCTCGATCGGTGCGGCCGGCAATGACCAGGCGCTGGACATCCTGCGCGAAGCCGCCAGCCAGGCCGGTTTCGACCAGATCGATTTCCTCGAGGAACCGGCCGCGGCGGCCATGCACTATCACGCAGAAAGCCGCGAACGGCACCAGGCCGTGATCGTCGACATCGGCGGCGGTACCACCGATATCGCCCACGCCGAAGTCGGCGGCGACGACGCCCCGCGCATCCACCGCGCCTGGGGCATCGCCCGCGGCGGTACCGACATCGACCTGGCGCTGAGCCTGTCCAGCTACATGCCGCTGTTCGGCCGCGGCATCACCCGCGTGCCCGCCCACCACTATGTGGAAGCGGCCACCGTGCAGGACATGACCCGCCAGCGCGACTTCCGCCAGCACAAGTATGACCATGTCGACAATCCGTGGGGCGCGCGCCTGCAGGCCCTGCAGGACACCGGCAATACCGCCCGCCTGTACCGCGACGTCGAGCGCGCCAAGATCGCCCTCAGCGCCGCCAGCGAACATCGCAGCACGCTGGACTACATCGCCCGCGACCTGCATGCCGACAGCAGCTCCGACGGCCTGGCCGCAGCCGCGCATGGTTATCTGGAGCAGCTCCGGGAGCTGCTGGCCCAGGTCCGCAGCGACATCGGCGGCGACCCGGACGCGGTGTTCCTGACCGGCGGCATGTCCCGCGCCGGGTATCTGCGCCAGGCCGTTGCGGAGGCCTTCCCGGGCGCCCGCATGGTCCACGGCGAGCCCTCGCTGGGCGTGGTCCAGGGCCTTGCTTTGGCGGCAGCAAGCCAGGATTAACAAAACGTTACGCGATCTAAGTTACTCTTGGTCGGCTAGAACCCTGCTGCACCTTCCACCGGCCACGCCGGTGTGTGTCCACGGTGCAGCCTGGCCCGCCCTGCGGGCCTAGCGGCCATGCCTTCCTGGCTCGTTCATGGTCCGCGTACCACCGGAGCCGCCATCGAGACCCGCTTTGGGCACCCGCCAGGCCCCTGAGGCCTTACAACCTGACGCAGCACATGCACCCATCGACTGCCGCCGTTGTGACGCGGTCTGTTGCCGGCTGCCCGTGTTGCTGCAGCCCGGCGACCACGTGCCCGGCCAGTTCCTGTCACGCGACACCCACGGCCGTGCCGTGATGGCGCGCAACGAGGAAGGCTGGTGTGCGGCGATCGATCCCTATCACCTGCGCTGCACGATCTATTCGCAGCGCCCGGCGATCTGCCGCCAGTTCTCGATGGGCGGCAGTGACTGCCGCCGTGAGCGGCAGGACTACCTGCGCCAGGCCGATGCCTGGGCGCTTTCCTCCCCTTCCACCTGACAGGAGCAACCATGCCCCGCAAGGCAAAGACCCCCGCGAAGGCCAGCAACAGCATCCGCAGCGAACGCAAGGGCGCGGCCGCCAGCACCGTGGTCAGCAGCGATTCGATCGCTTCGGACCTGGCAGCGTTCCGCAAGGCCGGTGGCAAGATCGAAGTCCTCGGCACCACCTGGGCGCTGAAGAAAGCCAGCTGACCCAGTACCGACCGCGGCGGCGCTGCCGCCGCGGCCTGCCGGATCGCGCTCAGCGATCCAGGCTTACCCGAACACTGCCCGAATGCGACTGGATGCGGATATC
>NZ_JBHHMJ010000354.1:0-332 GCF_042136455.1 Stenotrophomonas sp. 3diitr2024 | reverse complement strand
TGCGGCCGAGCTGGCCCAGGTGCTGACCAGCCAGGCCATCGACCTGGTGCTGGCCTCGCCGTCGCAGGGCATTCCGCTGCAGCTGGCAGCCCAGCACATCGCTGCCAGCGGCAAGGACTTCGCCGTGACCCTGCCGACCGTGTCGAAGAACACCCTGGCTACCGCCGGTGCCGTTGCGGGCCGTACCCCGTTCGCCATCAACCTGACCAAGTGCAGCGCCGGCAAGGGGATGGCGAACAGGGGCAGCAGGAACAGGCGCAAGGGGAGACTCCGCAGTGATCGTGGGCGACCATTGGCGCGCAGCGGCGTATCACCGCGATATCGGCATTGAT
>NZ_JBHHMJ010000350.1:0-16661 GCF_042136455.1 Stenotrophomonas sp. 3diitr2024 | reverse complement strand
TGGCCGGCAGTTGCCGGCCGCCGTTCCAGGCGTAGGGGGCGCCTGGCTGTCGACATTCCCGAACGGAGCCTGCCATGTACCACCTGACCCTCAATCAAACCCTGCGCTGTGCAGGCCTGCTGCTGCCGATGGTGCTGCTGGCCGCCTGCGGCGGCCACAAGAAGGTGGCCAAGGCGGAAACGCCTGCCGAGACCCCGGTGGTGGAAGTGAAGACCCCGGAGCTGGATGGTCGCGGCAGTTACCGCTTCCTGATGAGCAACGGCGACAAGAAGATGACCGCCGATGAGTTCGATGCCTGGATGAAGGCCAACGGCATCCGCGTTGCCAAGGGCAATGGCCAGGACGCTGCCGCCAAGCCGGTAGTGGTGGCCAGCAAGGAAGAGCCGAAGGGCAAGAAGAAAAAGAAGTGACGCCAGTGGGTGCCGACCTCGGTCGGCACGCTTTGACCGTGCGGGGTCAGAGCCCTTTCCTGCGGAAAGGGATCCGACCCCGGCCGTGATCAGCCCTTGACCACGCCCAGTTCGACACCGATGCGGGTGAACGCATCAATCGCCCGGTCCAGGTGCTCGCGGCTGTGCGCGGCGCTGATCTGGGTACGGATGCGGGCCTGGCCCTTGGGCACCACCGGGAAGAAGAAGCCGATCGCGTAGATGCCTTCTTCCAGCAGGCGCTCGGCGAACTTCTGCGCCAACGGTGCGTCATACAGCATCACTGGGCTGATCGGATGCACGCCCGGCTTCACGTCGAAACCGGCGGCGGTCATCTTCTCGCGGAAGTAGGCGGTGTTCTCGGCCAGGGTGCTGCGCAGGTCGTCAGCGGCAGCCAGCATTTCGAACGCTTTGATGCCGGCGGCCACCACGTGCGGCGGCAGCGAGTTGGAGAACAGGTACGGGCGCGAGCGCTGGCGCAGCAGTTCGATCACCTCGGCGCTGGCGCAGGTGAAGCCGCCCAGTGCGCCGCCCATGGCCTTGCCCAGAGTGCCGGTGATGATGTCGATCTTCTCCAGCACCCCCTTCACTTCGGCCGAGCCGCGGCCGGTGGCGCCAAGGAAGCCGGTGGCGTGGCATTCGTCGATGTGCACCAGGGCGTTGTACTTCTTTGCCAGCGCGGTGATCTCGTCCAGCGGCGCGATGAAGCCATCCATCGAGAAAACGCCGTCGGTGGTGATCAGCTTGGTCTTGCAGCCGGCGGCATCGGCGGCCTGCAGCTGGGCTTCCAGATCGGCCATGTCACAGTTGGCGTAGCGGAAGCGCTTGGCCTTGCACAGGCGCACGCCGTCGATGATCGAAGCATGGTTCAGTGCATCGGAAATGATCGCGTCGTTCTCGCCAAGCAGCGGCTCGAACAGGCCGCCGTTGGCGTCGAAGCAGGCCGCGTACAGGATGGTGTCCTGCTTGCCGAAGAAGTCGGCGATCTGCTTTTCCAGCTGCTTGTGCAGGTCCTGCGTGCCGCAGATGAAGCGCACCGAGGCCATGCCGAAGCCGTGGGTATCGAGTGCGTCCTTGGCGGCCTGGATCAGGTCCGGATGGTCGGCCAGTCCCAGGTAGTTGTTGGCACAGAAATTCAGCACCTTGCGGCCGTCGTCGAGGGTGATCTCGGCCGACTGCGGGCTGGTGATGATCCGCTCGGACTTGAACAGGCCCTGGGCGCGGATGGCGTCCAGTTCCTCGGCGTAGTGGCGGGTCAGGGCGGAGGAGGCGTCGGTCATGGCGTGGGCACGGCTCTGAACGGGAAACCGCTGATTCTAACGGGCATCGCCGCTCGCCGACCGGCCCGGGCGGGGCATCGCCACGGCCGGCACATGTTGCATCGCAATAGCAAAGTGGTTAAAAATTCGTGAACCGGAGCTGTCCCGTTCCGGCCGATACGCCCGCCCTCGGCCTTCCACGCCACCGCCCCCACCGGAGACGCTCATGAAGCACGCCCGTGCCTGCCTCGCCATTGCCGCTGCCTTGACCCTGGCTGCCCCGTTCGCCGCCAGTGCCCAGGAAAACGAATCGCCGTACAGCTGGAACGTCACCGCCGTGTCGGACTACCTGTTCCGTGGTGTCTCGCAGACCGACGAAAAGCCGACCCTGCAGGCCGGTTTCACCTACACCTCGCCGGTAGGCCTGTATGCCGGTGTCTGGGGGTCGGGCGTGGACTTTGGTCCGGGCGACCCGAACACCGAGGTCGACTACCAGATCGGTTACGGCGTGGACGTCACCCCGCGCGTCAACTTCGATGTGCTGCTGAACCGCTATACCTACATCGGTGCCAGCAACCAGAACTACAACGAGCTGGTGACCACCACCACGCTGGATGAGACCTACAAGCTGACCGTGGCCTACACCAATGACCAGTGGAACAGCGGCACCGACGGTTGGTACTACGGTGTCGGCGGCCAGTGGGGCCTGCCGCGTGACTTCACCCTCAACGCCAATGTCGGCCGCAGCAGCTTCGAGAAGGGCCTGGCCAAGGACTACACCGACTGGAACGTCGGCGTCAGCCGCCAGTTCGGCCTGTTCAACGTCGGCCTGGGCTACTACGGTACCGACGGCAATGGCCGTGACAACTCGGGCAAGCTGGCACACAGCCGCGTGCTGCTGACCGTGGCCATCGGCAAGTAACCCTTGCTTCGGTAGGTGCCAGGCTTGCCTGGCATGCTTTACGAAAAAGGCGCCCATCGGGCGCCTTTTTCAATTCCGCAGTGTTCTTGATCCCATCCGGGGGAGAGCCCCCTTGTTGTTCAAGGGGGCGCGCCAATGGCGCGGGGATAAGGAAACATGCGCGGACTGATTCAACGTGCCGAGGGCACGGTGAATCAGTTCCAGCTGAGCACGACCTTGCCGGCCTTGCCTTCTTCCATCAGGTCGAAGCCCTTCTGGAAGTCGTCGATCGGCAGCTGGTGGGTCATCACCTTGCCGAGCGGGAAGCCGGACAGCACCAGCTGGGTCATCTTGTACCAGGTCTCGTACATCTTGCGGCCGTAGATGCCCTGTACGGTCAGGCCCTTGAAGATGATCTTGTCCCAGTCGCAGCCGGCACCCTTGGGCATGATGCCCAGCATGGCGATCTTGCCACCGTGGTACATGCAGTCGAGCATGTCGTTGAACGCACGAGGGTTGCCGCTCATTTCCAGGCCCACATCGAAGCCCTCCATGTGCAGTTCCTTCATCACGTCCTTCAGCGACTGGTTGGCGACGTTGACCACCCGGGTGGCGCCCATGTCGGCGGCCAGCTTCAGGCGGAAGTCGTTGACGTCGGTCACCACCACGTTGCGCGCACCGATGTGCTTGCAGATGCCGGCAGCGATGATGCCGATCGGGCCCGCGCCGGTGATCAGCACGTCCTCACCGATCACGTCGAATTCCAGTGCGCAGTGCGCTGCGTTGCCGTACGGGTCGAAGAACGCGGCCAGCTCCGACGGGATCTGGTCCGGGATTGGCCACAGGTTGCTGGCCGGCATCACCATGTATTCGGCAAAGGCACCATTGACGTTGACGCCGATGCCGACGGTGTTCGGGCACAGGTGCGGGCGGCCGCCGCGGCAGTTGCGGCAGTGGCCGCAGACGATGTGGCCTTCGGCCGAGACGCGCTGGCCGATCTCGTAGCCGGTCACGCCCGGGCCGATTTCGGCAATGCGGCCGACAAATTCATGGCCGATGGTCAGGCCCGGCTTGATCGTGCGCTGGCTCCACTCGTCCCACAGGTAGATGTGCAGGTCGGTACCGCAGATCGCGGTCTTCTCGAGCTTGATCAACACCTGGTTGGGGCCCGGAGTCGGCACCGGAACCTCTTCCATCCAGATGCCCTTGGCTGCTTCGCGCTTGACCAGGGCCTTCATCGTTTGCTGCGCCATCGGGGTGGAACTCATCAGGGGGAAAGCGCGGATTATAGGGTGCCGCGCGGATTTCCCATGTTGCGCTGCGGGTGCAGTGGCGGAACGAAAGGCGTGCGCCGGCGGGCGTTTCGAACGTACTGCGAACAGCAGCGCCTCCCTGATTCCGGGGCAGGGTGACCACGCCCCCTCTGGACGATTCCGTGTGCGCGGCCGATGTGCGCAGAGCAAGAAGCAGGCCCATGACTTCCGGGGTTCGGGCCGGGGCAGGGCGGCGGGCTACAATCGAGGGTTCCACTACCAGGGGCCGCTCCATGCGCTCGAACCTGCTTGCATTCTCCATCGTCGCCAGCCTTGGGCTGGTCCAGGTCGCCCACGCCGCAGAAGGCATGTGGGTGCCGCAGCAGCTGCCGGAAATTGCCGGGCCGCTGCAGAAGGCCGGCCTGAAGCTGTCCCCGGAGCAGCTGGCCGACCTGACCGGTGACCCGATGGGTGCGGTGGTTGCGCTGGGGGGCTGCACTGCCAGCTTCGTCTCGCCGCAGGGCCTGGTGGTCACCAACCACCACTGCGCGTATGGCGCCATCCAGCTGAATTCGACCGCGCAGAAGAACCTGATCAAGGACGGCTTCAACGCGCCGACCCTGAAGGACGAACTGAGCGCCGGCCCGAACGCCCGCGTGTTCGTGCTCGACCAGATCACCGACGTCACCGCCCAGGCCAAGGCCGCCATCGCCGCCGCAGGCAACGACCCGCTGGCCCGCAGTCGCGCGCTGGACGCCTTCGACAAGGCCCAGGTTGCCGCCTGTGAAGCCGATGCCGGCTTCCGCTGCCGCCTGTACAGCTTCTCCGGCGGCAACACCTATCGCCTGTTCCGCAACATGGAAATCAAGGACGTGCGCCTGGTCTACGCGCCCCCGGGCAGCGTCGGCAAGTTCGGCGGCGACGTCGACAACTGGATGTGGCCGCGCCACACCGGCGATTTCTCGTTCTACCGCGCCTACGTCGGCAAGGATGGCAAGCCGGCCGCCTTCGCCGCCGACAACGTGCCGTACCAGCCCAAGCACTTCCTGAAGTTCGCCGACCAGCCGCTGGGCGCCGACGACTTCGTGATGGTGGCCGGCTACCCGGGCCGCACCAACCGCTACGCGCTGGCCGGTGAGTTCAACGAAACCGCCAGCTTCACCTACCCGACCATCGCCAAGCACTACAACGCCGTGCTGAAGATGATCGCCGACGCCGGCAAGGCCGACGCCGACGTCAAGGTGAAGTACGCTGCCACCGCCGCCAGCATGAACAACGTGGCCAAGAACTACCTGGGCCAGCTGGAAGGCTTCAAGCGCATCGACGCCGCCGGCCAGAAGCAGGCTGAAGAAGCTGCCGTGCTGGCCTGGCTGAAGAAGCAGGGTGCCGCCGGCAAGCCGGCCCTGGCGGCGCACGCGCAGCTGGTCAAGCACCTGGATACCAGCAAGGCGACCCGCGAGCGCGACCTGTTCGTCGGGCAGTTCAACAACACCTCGGCCGTTGGTGCGGCAATCACCCTGTACCGCCTGTCGATCGAGCGCAGCAAGCCGGATGCCGAGCGCGAAGCCGGTTACCAGGAACGCGACCTGACCACCATCGAAGGTGGCCTCAAGCAGATGGACCGCCGCTATGTGGCGAAGATGGACCAGCAGCTGCAGGCCTACTGGCTGGAGCAGTACGTGGCCCTGCCGGCCGCGCAGCGCGACAATGAAGTGCTGAACAAGTGGCTGGCCGGTAGCGATGCCAACGCAGTCAAGGCGCTGGTGGGCAAGCTGTCGGGCACCGAGCTCGGCAGCCTTGACGCACGCCTGAAATGGTTCAACGCCGACCGTGCCGCATTCGAAGCCAGCAGCGATCCGGCCATCCAGTACGCCGTGGCTGTCATGCCGGCACTGCTGAAACAGGAAGAGCAGAAGAAGATCCGCGAAGGTGAATCGCTGACCGCGCGTCCGCTGTACCTGCAGGCCGTGGCCGACTACAAGAAGAGCCAGGGCGAGTTCGTCTACCCGGACGCCAACCTGTCGCTGCGCATCACCTTCGGCAACGTCATGGGCTACGGCAAGGACGGCGTGAAGTACACCCCGTTCACCACCCTGGAAGGCGTGGCGGCGAAGGAAACCGGTGAAGATCCGTTCGATTCGCCGAAGGCGCTGCTCGATGCGGTCAAGGCCAAGCGTTATGGCGGCCTGGAAGACAAGCGCATCGGTTCGGTGCCGGTGAACTTCCTGTCCAACCTGGACATCACCGGCGGCAACTCGGGTTCGCCGGTGCTGGACGCCAACGGCAAGCTGGTCGGCCTGGCATTCGATGGCAACTGGGAATCGGTCAGCTCCAACTGGGTGTTCGACCCGGTGATGACCCGCATGATCGCCGTCGACAGCCGCTACATGCAGTGGATCATGCAGGAAGTGGCGCCGGCGCCGCAGCTGCTGAAGGAACTGAACCTGGCGAAATAAACCGGTTGCGGTAGTGCCGGCCGCTGGCCGGCAAACCCGACCCGATGGCCGGGAATTCCGAAACCCCGCGACCCACGTCGCGGGGTTTTTTCATGCCCGCCCCGACCCGGCGCGCCGAACAGGTATCATCCGTGTTCCGCGCACTTCACAGGATGTGAACGAAACGCGGGAACCTCCTCCCCCCAGGACCCCTTGCACGCATGCGCATCCTGCTTGCCCGCCACGGTGAAACGCCGTGGAACGCCGAAGGCCGCTATCAGGGCCAGATCGACATCCCGCTGTCGCCGATCGGCGAAGCCCAGGCCCAGGCACTGGGTGCCCGCCTGGCCTCGGTCGACATCACCCGTGCCGTCGCCTCGCCGCTGTCGCGCGCGCAGCGCACCGCGCAGCTGGCGCTTGGCGCCGCCCGTGCCGACATGCTGCTGACCGAGCCGGAACTGCAGGAAATCGCCCACGGCGAATGGGAAGGGCTGCTGGCCAGCGAGATCCACGAGAAGGATCCGTCGCGCCTGCAGGCCTGGCGCGAGGAGCCGGATACCGTGCTGATGCCCGGCGGCGAATCGCTGCGCCTGGTGCTGGAGCGCAGCTGGCGCGGCCTGGCCCGCGCCACCGACGGCCTCGGCGAGCACGACACCCTGCTGGTGGTTGCCCATGACGCGGTGAACCGCGTGATCCTGTGCAAGGTGCTGGGCCTGCCGATCTCCCGCCTGTGGACCTTCCGCCAGGCACCGACCACGCTCAACCTGCTCGAAGGCGCCGACCTTGACAGCCTGGAAGTGGTGCGCCTGAACGACTGCGCCCACCACACGCCGTTCTTCGGCGAAGCCAAGCACCGCGCACTCTGATCGATCCCCTCGCACCAACTGCTTCTGCTGGAACCGCTGCCGTGACGAACACCCCGACCACCCTGGCCGACTGGCTGGACTACATTGAACGCCAGCATCCGGCGAGCATCGACATGGGCCTGGAGCGCGTGCGCGCCGTGGCCACGGCGATGGGCCTGGGGGCGCCGGCCAAGCGCACCATCGTGGTCGGTGGCACCAACGGCAAGGGCTCCACCGTGGCCTTCATCGAAGCCATTGCACGTGCCGCCGGCTGGAAGGTCGGCGCGTACACCTCGCCGCACCTGCTGCGCTACAACGAGCGCGTGCGCATCGACGGCCAGGACGTGGACGATGCCGCGCTGGTCGCTGCGTTCAGTGCGGTCGAGGCCGCGCGTGGCGAGACCACGCTGACCTATTTCGAGTACGGCACGCTGGCTGCGCTGCAGCTGTTCGCCGACGCCGGGCTGGACCTGGCGGTGCTGGAAGTGGGCCTGGGCGGCCGCCTGGATGCGGTCAACATCGTCGATGCCGACGTGGCGGTGATCACCACCGTGGACATCGACCACGCCGAATGGCTGGGCGAGGACCGCGAGGCGATCGGCACCGAGAAGGCCGGCATCATCCGCGGCTGGAAGCCGGTGATCCTGGGCGAGACCGACCCGCCCTCGAGCGTGCTCGCGCGTGCCTACCTGGTCGGTGCCAACGCGATCCGCGGCGGCAGTGATTACTTCTACGAGCCGATCGACGCCCAGCGCTGGCGCTGGCGCGATGTCGGCCTGCGCATGGAGCTGCCGACCCCGGCGCTGGCCGGCCCGATCCAGCTGGCCAATGCCGGTGCGGCCATCGCCGCGCTGCGCGCGCTGGACAAGCCGGTGCCGCGCGCGGCGTGGGCCGCCGGTATCGCGGCGGCGCGCATTCCGGGCCGCCTGCAGGCGTTCGAGCGTGGCGGTGTGCAGATCCGCGTCGACGTCGGGCACAACCCGCAGGCGGCGGGCCAGCTGGCGCGCGCGCTGAAGGCCGAGGCGTCGGCCGGGCGCACCTTGGCGGTGTATGCCGCATTGCAGGACAAGGACGCGGCGGGTGTGGTGCAGGCATTGCAGGGCGTGGTTGGCGAGTGGACCCTTGCCGGCCTGGACGGCCCGCGCGGCCAGAGTGCCGCCCAGTTGCAGGCGCGCCTGGCCGAGACCGCTGCTGGCAGCGCGCAGCTGGCCGCTTCGGTCGAACAGGCGCTGGCGCAGGTACTGGCCCGGGCCGAGCGCGGTGAACGCGTACTGGTGTTTGGCTCCTTCCATACCGCTGCCGCCGCGTTGCAGTGGTTGCAGGGCAGCGCCTGAGCCACGTTCAGCCAATCCCGACGCCGTCCGGTCCGGCACCCGTATAATCGACCGCAACCTCCGGACAGTTGCCGCCTCACGTGGATACGCCTCTGAAACAGCGTCTGATTGGTGCCATCGTGCTGGTTGCACTGGCCGTGATTTTCCTGCCGATGCTGGTCAAGGGGCCTGCACCGGACAGCGGCGTGGCCTCGGTGCCGATCGCCGCGCCGGATGCACCGGCCGATGGCCAGTTCGAAACCCGTGAACTGCCGCTGGTGGCCCCGGCCGGTGGGGCTACCGGCCTGCAGACCGGGCAGGCCAAGCCGCTGCAGGAGGCCGCCACGCCGGCCACGCCGCCGACCGTGGACACGTCCCCGGCGGTTGCCGCCGGCAACTACGCCGTCACTTTCGGCGCATACGGCAGCAAGGCCGACGCCGATGCCGTGATCGCCTACCTGCAGCGCTCGCAGCTGCCGGGCTTCGCAGAAGCGACTACCATCAACGGCCGTCAGGCATGGCGTGTGCGCGTGGGGCCGTATGCCGACCGTGCACAGGCCGAGGCGGCCCGGCTGCAGGCGGTGAAGATCCGCGCCGATGTGAAGGCCGAAGTGATCACTCTGGATGCCGCAACGGGCAGCAGCGCCCCGGTGGCAGCTACCCCGGCACCGGCTACGCCAAGCGCCAGTACCCCGTCCGCAGCCACCTCGCCGTCCGCCAGCAGCAACCCGGTGCGCAGCGAAAGCCTGCCGCCGAGTACGCCGACTGCGACGGCCACTCCGGCGGCCAAGCCCGAGCCGCCGAAGCCGGCGCCGAAGCCCGAAACCCCGAAGCCCGAGCCGAAGCCGGAGGCCACCGCCAGCAAGCCGGCGACGGCACCGGCCACGCCGGCTGCACCGGCGGCCAGCGGCGTCGGCTTCGCCGTGCAGCTGGGCGCGTTCGGCCAGGCCAGCGATGCCAATGCGCTGCGTGACAAGGTCCGTGCTGCCGGCTTCAGCGCCTTCGTCGAGCAGGTGCGTACCGAAAAGGGCACCCTGCATCGCGTCCGTGTCGGACCGGTGGCCAACCGGGCTGACGCCGAACAGCTGAAGGCGCAGGTCGCCGCCAAGGTTGGCGTCGCCGGCATGGTCCGACCGCACCCATGACCGACGTGCAGGCCCGTTGCCAGCGCCGCCGAAGGAGCGGGGCGCCATGATCGACGTGGTGCTGCTGATCGTGATCGCTGCCTCGACCCTGCTCGGGATGCTGCGTGGCTTCGTGGGAATCGTCATCGGCACGTTGTCGTGGCTGCTGGCCGCGTGGGCGGCCTTCGCCTTCGGCAACGATGCCGCGCGCTGGTGGGCGGCACCCGCGGCACCTGGCGGCGAACATTTCGTCGGCGGCTACCTGGGCGTGGGTATTGGCGTGATGATCGTGGTCGCGGTGATCGGCATGGTCATCAAGGCGATGATCCACCGCAGCATGCTGACCAGCCTGGACCGGTTGCTGGGCGGTGTACTGGGGGCCGTGCGCGGTGGCCTGATCGCGGCGATCCTGGTGCTGCTGGCCGGCTTCACCCCGCTGACCGCCGAGCCCTCCTGGAAGCGCTCGGCGGTTCGCCCGGTGCTGAATCCGGCCGTGGCCTGGATGAACGGGAAGCTGCCGCACTGGCAGGTACCCGGCGCCGACATGCTGCCCAAGGCCTTGCCGACCGACATGCTGTCCCCATCTGCATTGATGGAATTGGGGAAGAACGCAGGCGCCGGGTTGGGAAAGCCGGGCGCGGCAGGCGATAATGGCATCCTCAACCAGGTAGTGGCGGGCGGCGGATGGCTGCGGCCCGCGAAAGCGGAACAGGGCGATGCATACGATCCGGCCGAAGTGCGCCCGGACGCCCCAGCACTGCCGGACAGTATCGAGCCGGACGATCCGGCCAATGTCGACCGCAGGCGCGGCGACCACCGCGGCCAGGTACGGCCACCTTCCTTGTAACTGGGCACAGCCCAGCGGAGACCTCGCACCATGTGTGGCATCGTCGGAATCGTCGGCAACCAGAACGTCGCCGGGCAGTTGTATGACGGCTTGACCGTTCTCCAGCATCGCGGCCAGGACGCGGCAGGTATCGCCACCGCCAATGGCAGCCGCCTGCGGGTGCAGAAGGCCACCGGCCTGGTCCGCGATGTGTTCGACGCCCGCACCATGTCCACGCTGGAAGGCAGCGTCGGCATCGCGCACGTGCGCTATCCGACGGCAGGTTCGGAAGGCATGGACGAGGCACAGCCGTTCTACGTGAATTCGCCTTACGGCATCGCGCTGGCCCACAACGGCAACCTGATCAACACCGAGGCGCTGCGCCAGCAGGTGTTCGAACAGGACCGGCGCAACGTCAACACCGATTCGGACAGCGAAGTGCTGTTGAACGTGTTTGCCTACGAACTGGAGCAGCAGCGCCAGCTCAGCCCGGAAGCCGCGATCCGCGCGGTGGCCGGCGTGCATCGCCGCTGCAAGGGCGGCTATGCAGTGGTCAGCGTGGTGCTGGGCCTGGGCCTGGTGGCCTTCCGCGACCCGCATGGCATCCGTCCGCTGGTGCTGGGCAAGCGCAGCCACGCAGAAGGCGACGAGTACATCGTGGCGTCCGAGTCGGCTGCACTGGACGTACTGGGTTTCCAGCGCGTGCGTGACGTGCAGCCGGGCGAAGCGCTGGTGATCACCGCGCGCGGCGAGCTGTTCTCGGAAATCTGCGCCGAGCCGGCCGAGCACACCCCGTGCATCTTCGAATACGTGTACTTCGCGCGACCGGATTCGATGATCGACAACGTCTCGGTGCACAAGGCACGCATGCGCATGGGCATCAAGCTGGGCGAGAAGATCCTGCGCCTGCGCCCGGACCACGACATCGACACCATCATCCCGATCCCGGATACCTCGCGCGATGCCGCGCTGGAGATCTCCAATGTGCTCGGGGTGAAGTACCGCGAAGGCTTCATCAAGAACCGCTACATCGGCCGCACCTTCATCATGCCGGGGCAGGGGGAACGCGTGAAGTCGGTGCGCCGCAAGCTCAACCCGATCCACCTGGAGTTCCGCAACCGCGTGGTGCTGCTGGTGGACGATTCGATCGTGCGTGGCACCACCAGCCAGCAGATCGTGCAGATGGCCCGTGATGCCGGCGCGCGCAAGGTCTACCTGGCCAGCGCCGCGCCGCCGGTGCGCTACCCGAACATCTACGGCATCGACATGCCGGCGGCCGAAGAGCTGGTCGCGCACAACCGCACGGTGGAAGAGATCGAGGCCCACCTGGGCTGCGACTGGCTGATCTACCAGGACCTGGAAGACATGGAAGCGGCGGTGAGCGAAGGCAACCCGGCGCTGCGCAGCTTCGATTCGTCCTGCTTCAACGGCCACTACCCGACCGGTATCGAGCCGGGCTACTTCGAGCGCATCCAGCAGTTGCGTTCGGACGATGCCAAGCACAAGCGCCGCGCCTGAGGATCAGGCGTGGTGGATGTGCCCGACGTTGGTGGCGACCTGCTGCGCGCTGCGCAGCAGTGCCTGGCTGAAGCCGATCCGCTGCGCAAGGTTGCATTGACCCAGGCGTATGCGGCCGCGTTCCGTGCCGGTCGCCTGAAGGTGGCCGCGGATGCGCCGCCGCCGGATCCGATCTGCATGCCGGGTCGTCCGGGACGACTGGTGCTGGTGCATCCGCGCGAGGTACCACGGCGTGGACTGGGCGGCGTGGAAGGGCGGGCTGCCTTCATCCACGCCATCGCCCATATCGAGCTCAACGCGATCGACCTGGCCTGGGACGCGGTGTACCGGTTCCGGGGCCTGCCGTCGGCGTTCCATGCTGATTGGGTCAGCTGTGCCGATGACGAATCGCGGCATTTCATGCTGCTGCACGAGCGCCTGCAGGTGCATGGCCACGACTATGCTGATTTCCCCGCACACAACGGTCTGTGGGAAATGTGCGAAAAGACCGCGCATGACGGCCTGGCGCGCATGGCGCTGGTGCCGCGCGTGCTGGAAGCGCGTGGCCTGGACGTCACCCCGGGCATGATCGAGAAGCTGCGCAATGTCGGTGATGGCGAAACCGCCGATGTGCTGGAGGTGATCCTGCGCGAGGAAGTGGCGCATGTTGCCGCCGGTTCGCGCTGGTATCGCTGGTACTGCGACCGCGCCGGTGTCGAGCCGCGCGCGCGTTTCAAGGAGCTGCTGGTGGAGTACGCCGGCGGCTACCTGCATGGGCCGTTCAACATGGAAGCGCGCCTGCTGGCTGGATTCGATGCGGACGAACTCGCCAACCTGGTCGAGCAGGCCGTTTGAAAAAAAGGACGGAGGGAATTAAGTCGTTTGTGCCAAAACGACTTGATCCCTCCGTCCCTTTTTTTCATGCGTTCGGCAGTACCACGCGCTTGCCATCCACCGTTGGACGGTTGATGTAGAACAGGCCGGGGCCCGGCCGGTACGGCAGCTCGCTGACGCCGGCATCGGCGGCGTAGGTCAGTGCGGTGTCGCCCAGCGCGTCGAAGTTCCAGTGCGCCGACTGCATCAGGTAACGCCGCCGCAACAGCGCCTCCTGGGTTTGCGTCAGTGGCTGTCCGGCCACCAGTCGTCGTGCGATGGGTTGCAGGGCGGACGGCAGCTCCCAGCCGGGGACTGCGTTGGCATTGGCCGTCCATCGCACGCCGGCATCAATGGCATGCTGCTGCATCACCTGAAGCGCGATCAGCTGGTAGCGCCAGTCGATGCGCCGGCGCAACACCACGGCCGCCGTCACGTACAGCACCGGTGACAGCACTACGCTGCGGCTGCCGGCGCGACGCTGTTGCTGCCACTGGTGCCAGACATCCACCCAGACTTCCTTTTCGTCCAGGCCCAACTGCTGCCGCCAGCGCTCGGCGTCGGCCTGCGCCTCGGCGTAGGCCGTGGTCGCCTGCAGGATCGCCAGCGGTGGCGTCTGGTACTCGGCCACGCTCGGGCGGCGCAGCAGCTGCCGGCGCGGGCGACTGAGCAGCTTGGGCCCTTCTTCGAGCTGGTTGTAGCCGCCGCCGATGTTGGCGTGTACGCCGGGCAGGGCGATCTCGGTGAACGTTGGCGCCACGCTGGTCAATGGATAGTGCTGGCGATGCTCGTCACGCGCGCTCAGTTGCAGCACCTGCCTGGCAACGCCTGCATGCAGCGCGAGGTGAGGTTGTTCGTCGGTGCGGCCACCGCTGACCGCAACCACCGTGTCGAACAGGCCGATGAAGCGCAGCGGCGGATCGGCCGGGGCGAAGTCCGTTGTGCAGGACAGGCCAGCGGCCTGCAACAGCTGCCGCCAGCGGGTGCGATCCCAGGCCTGCAACTGGTTGGCCACATCGCGCGCGGCGGCCGCACCCCGTGAAAAGCCGAACAGATCCAGCTGCACGCCACGCAGTGGTCGCTGCCAGCGTGCAGCGAGTGCACCCAGTGCCGCCGGCAGCAGCACCTGCAGCGCACGCTGCACTTTGGCGCGCACACCGCTGGCGCCAATGCCGAACGCCAGTCCGATCAGGTCGTCGTCGGCGTCATCGCGGGTACCGACACCTTCCACGTAGATCGACAGGGACGGGGGCGCCGATGTCCCGCTGCGGCTGTCCGGGTACAGCTGCTGCAGGCGGGCGATGTTGGTCAGGCCATTGTCGTAGCTGCTGGTCAACCGGCTCTGGTAGGTCGAATCGTCATCCGCACGCAGCTGCGCCGGGCGCGGCTGCGGCAGCTGGGGCCTGCCACGGGCCAGGTTGTGTGCGTTGTTGCGGGTGCCATCGAAGAACAGCCCGATCCGCAGCAAGCCGACATCTTCGTCCGTGTCCTGCGATGGTGCCATGTGCATTCCCCGTCGTGGCTGCGTCACGGTAGCGCGAAAGCGGTGTATTCGCGACGTGTAGCAACGCTTTTGACCTTACTTAATCCAGATGCGGTCGATCACAAATCCTGATTTTCACTTCTCTCGCCTATTGAATTCACACGCCCCGCGCAGGCCATATGGTCAGACCCGGCACACCGGGTCGTGCTGCATCAACGCTGTTCACATCATTCAAGGAGCGACGCAATGTTGTCCAGATCGATTGGCAAAGCGGCAGGTGGCCTGGTGTTGGGTTTGTCGGTGGCAGCGGCCGCGCATGCGGCACCGTTGTTCGAGCCGGTGACGGTCATCAGCCGCGCATCGGCAAACAGCGAGCCCGCACTGGGCAAGCTGCTGGCCACCCCGTCCACGGCGACGGTACAGGAAGTGCGTGTCGATGCAGCAGCCACTGCACAACCGCAGCTGGAATTCGAACTGCTCGGCCGGCGGGTGCAGGCGGTGCGCAGCAAGGTCGAAGCACTGCCCGATGGCGGCAGCATCTGGTACGGCCAGTTCCGTTCGCCCTCGGACAAACTGACCGCGGCCACCTCCAACGGCCAGGACGACCCCGGCAATTCGCTGATCCTGGTGCGCTCGGGCGACACCGTCACCGGCTCGATCCGCAAGGATGGAAAGCTGTATCGCCTGCGCCCGTTGGGCAACCGCCACGTGCTGGTGGAAGTGGATGAATCGCGGATGCCGGCCGACCATCCGGCCGACTACAACCAGCTGCCGAAGATCCCGATGGGCAACAACGATCGCATCGGCATCGCGCAGGCATCGTCCGGTACGCCGGCGACCATCCGTGTGCTGGTGGTGGCGACCAATGCCGCCGTCGCCGCCTATGGCGGCAACATGCAGTCGCTGGTGCAGCTGGCGGTGGCCGAGTCCAACCAGGGCTACGGCAACAGCAACGTCGGCCTGACGCTGCAACTGGCCGGTTACGAGACCACCAGCTACAGCGAGTCTGGCAACTTCACCACCGACCTGTCGCGTTTCCGTGGCACCAGCGACGGCTACATGGACAGCATCCACACCAGCCGCAACACCACCGCGGCCGATGTCGGCGTGCTGCTGATCAACAACAGTGCCTACTGCGGCCTGGCCTCGGGGATTGGCTCGACCGCGTCGACGGCGTTTGCGGCGGTGTACTGGGATTGCGCGACCGGCTACTACTCATTCGCGCATGAGATCGGCCACCTGCAGAGCGCGCGGCATGACATCGCCACCGACCCGAGCACATCGCCCTACGCCTATGGCCACGGCTACCGCTATGAGCCGTCCAGCGGCACCGGCTGGCGCACGATCATGGCCTATAACTGCACCCGCAGCTGCCCGCGCCTGAACTACTGGTCCAACCCGAACATCAGCTACAACGGCATCCCGATGGGCAATGCCAGTACCGCTGACAACCAGCGCGTGCTGGTCAACACCAAGGCCACCATCGCGGCCTTCCGCTGAGGCCAAGCGCCGACCAAGCGGCGGCGTCTACCCGGGCGCGTTCACCGGCTCGGGTAGATGCCAACCCTGGTTGGCATCCTGCGATCCATCAATCGCGGGCGAGCGTATCCAGCGACCAGCCGTTGGCATCCACACGCAGCACCGAACCCTGTTCGTACCAGTCACCCAGCACGATACGGATGCAATCGCGTCCACCGGCCTGCAGTGCGTGGATGGCCGGACGGTGCGTGTGACCGTGGATCATGGTGTCCACGCCGTGGCGGACGAAGGTAGCATCGACTTCGGACGGGGCCACGTCGGTGACGGTCTCAAACTGCGCACGATCGCCCTGCTTCATTTCCGACTGGCGGGCCTGGCTCGCCTCGCGCGCCTTCTGCGCGAAGGCGATGCGTGCGGCCAGCGGCTGCGACAGGAACTGCGCCTGGAACACCGGGTCGCGGGTCTGCGCACGGAACTGCTGGTAGGGGATGTCATCGGTGCACAGCAGGTCACCATGCTGCAGCAGCACCGGGCGGCCGTACAGCTCGATCATGCACGGGTCGGGCAGGATGCGCAGGCCGGCACGGCGCGCATAGTCCTCGCCAAGCAGGAAGTCGCGGTTGCCGCGGATGAAGTACACGGGCACGCCGCTGTCGGACAGCACCTTCAACGCATCGGCCACCGCATCGGCGGCCGGAGAGGGCGTGTCGTCGCCGATCCAGGCCTCGAACAGGTCGCCGAGAATGTACAGCGCATCGGCGCCGGGCGCCTGCTCGCGCAGGAAGCGCAGGAACAGGTCGGTGATCTCCGGACGGCTGGGGTCCAGGTGCAGGTCGGATATGAACAACGTGGTCATGCCTGCATTCTAGGCCATCAATGATGATGGTAGCGCCGCCGGTATTGTGGGGGTCAGATCTCTTTTCCGAAGGAAAAGGATCTGACCCC
>NZ_JBHHMJ010000329.1:0-27099 GCF_042136455.1 Stenotrophomonas sp. 3diitr2024 | reverse complement strand
GTCGCTGGCCGGCAACTCATGAATCCATGGTCCCTTCAGGTGCCGGCCAGCGGCCGGCACTACCGGGGGAACCACATCCGGCACAATAGGCACCCCTCACGCCCCGCCGTATCGCCATGACCGACCTCGCCCCGCAGACCCCGATCGAAACCCTGCTGAAGGCGGCGATGGACGGGGCGGTGCCGATCCGCGCCTTCATGGAAGCCTTCGTCGCCTCCGAGGTGGTGCTGCAGACCGGCAGCCTGGTGACCCCCGATGGCAGCGGTTTCGACCCGCTGCTGTTCGACAAGCAGGGCACGTTGCACGTGGCCGTGTTCACCGATCCGTCGCGGGTGGGCATCTACAGCCAGCAGGCCGAACACCAGATCCGCTGGCTGATGCTGGACGTGCTGCGTCGCGTGCCGGGTGGCTACGGCGTGGTGATCAATCCGGGCACCCCGCTGGGCTTCGAGATCTCGCCCAGCGGCATCGGCGAGATCCTGAAGGACTTCGCGCAGGGCTGATTGTCCTGTACAGCCGAGCCCATGCTCGGCTGCCGTTCGCGCAATGCCCGCTCAGTCGAGCAAGGCTCGACGCTACAGAAGGCTTCCCTTCGAACGCCGTCCGTGATCCCCTTGGGCGACATCGGGATCGAGGCCTGGTCATGGAGTTCAGGGTATTGCCTGCCGACGCAGCGGAACGACAGCAATTGGCGCAGTGGTACCACGCGCAATGGGGCCGGGACGCCGGCCTGACGCTGGAACAGGAACTGCAACGGCTCGACCCGCCGCAGGATGCTGAAGGTTTCCCGCACCTGATCGCCGCTTTCGAAGATGGGCAGGTGGTCGGTGCAGTCCAGCTCAAGCGCCGCGAGATGCAGGCCTTTCCACAGTACGAGTACTGGTTGGGCAGTGTATTCGTGGCCGACAGCCATCGCGGCCGCGGATTGGCCAGTGGTCTGGTCGAACAGGCTGCGGCACAGGCCGCGCGGATGGGCGTTTCCGACCTGTACCTGCAGACCGAGGCCCTGGATGGTGGTCTGTATGCGCGGCTGGGCTGGAAGCCGGTGCAGGAAGCCGACAACCGCAGCTATCGCGTGCTGGTGATGGTGCGCAGGTTGGCCGCATGAGCGCATCCACGGTACGCCATTCCCGCTCGGCCCTGATCTTCCTGATCGTGGCCATCGTTGCGGCCCTGGTGGCCATGCCCCTGCTGCGCGCGGTAGGCATGGTGCAGTGGCCGGTGTTTGTCATCGCCTGGCTGATCAACCTGGGCGCGGCTTGGCATCTGGCCCAGTGGGCGCGCCAGCAGGGGCGCTCGGGCTGGGCGTTCGGGGTACCGGCAGCGCTAGGTACGGTCGCCTCGATCGTGGTCTATGTGCTGTTGGCGTTGCTGGGGCCGAAGTCCCCGGTGCGCTGAACCTTCGCCGGCTGTCCTGGACAAGGTGCCGAGCAGGGCTCGGCACCACAGCAAGGCCGAGCCAAGCCCGCACGCGTTGCGTGGAGCGCCGGCGCACAGGCCGGCGCCCCCTCCCTCACATCGTCACCTTGCGCCGGTTGTCATCGCTCACCCGGTCGATCAGCTTGTTGTAGGGATCGAAGCCCGCTTCATCCGGCTTCTCGTCCACCGTCACCGTGATCTTCGGCGCGGCGCTGGTGATGTGGTGGCGCTGCAGGTACAGCACCTTCTGGTCGCGCTCCTTGCCCGACGGGCCGTTGGCGAACACGCCGATCTCGACCCAGTCATCCATCTTCGCGTCGCTCTCCTTGCCCTTGCCATCGGCGTACTGCTTGGCGGCGTGCAGGTCCAGGGTCACGTCGTAGCGCCCGTCATCGCGCTTGCGGGCGCTGGCGGCCATCACCCGGTTGTCGTAGAAGCTGATCTTCTCGAACAGATCGGTGACCAGCTGCTGGCGGTCAGCCGGGGTCTCGGCGCGGATGTAGCCCAGCAGCTCGCGTGAGGTGGTGTACGGCGGCTGCTGGTAGCCCTTGTCCTGCAGGAAGCGCTTCAACGCCCGGTTCAGGGCCTGCTCGCCGATTTCCTCGCGCAGCCGATAGAACACCAGCGAACCCTTCTGGTAGTGGATGTACTGCTGGTTCTCCACGCGCTCCAGCGGCTGTTCCTCGATGGCCTCGCCGCCGCGGCCGGACAGGTAACCGTCCAGCTCGCGCTTGAGGAACTGGCGCATATGCTGGCGGCCGTACTCCTGCTCCATCACCATCAGCGCCGAGTACTGCGACAACGATTCGGACAGCACCGTTGCGCCCTGCACGTTGGCACCAATCACCTGGTGCGCCCACCACTGGTGTGCGATCTCGTGCGCGGTCACGTAGAACACGTAGTCCACCTTGTCCGGGTCACGCAGGTCAGCGATGAAACCGATGGCCTCGGAGTAGGGGATGGTGTTGGCGAACGACTGCGCGAAGCGGGCATAGCCCGGGAACTCGATGATGCGTACCTGGCGGTGCTGGTACGGCGTGAAGTTCGCCTCGTAGTAGGCCAGTGATTTCTGCACCGCCTCGATCATCCGGTCCACGTTGTAGCCGTGCGCCGGTTCGAAGTAGACCTCGATCGGGATGTCCTTGTACTTCGCCTTGCGCACCTCCCAGCGTGCCGACAGATACGCGTAGAAGTTCAGCATGGGCCGGTCCATGGCATAGCTGAAGCAGCGCCGGCCATTCACCGTGGTCTCGTGCCGCAGGTAGCCCGGCGCCAGCGCGACCTGGTCCGGCGCGGTGCACACCGTGGTGCGGAAATCGAGCCAGCCGGCATCATTGGAGATATAGGTGTTGGCCCGCGCTGCCTCGTCTTCCAGCCTGGGCATGCGCCGCGGTTCACCGAGATCGCGCTTGCGGCGTTCGTTGCGGTCGCTGATCTCGGCGCCCTCGTTATAGCCGAAGGACGGCAGTACGCGGCTGTTGAAGAAGGTGCCGTTGTCGACGATGTTGCTCGGTGCCTGGCCAGCGGTGATGCCGTTGGGCTTCTGCACCACCCGGAAATGCACGCTGCGGGTTTCACCGGGTTGCAGCGGCCTGTCCAGCCGGTAGATGCGGTAGCCGAGATCCTTGTCGTGGAAGGTCAACTTCTGCCCGCCGAGGTCGGCGGCCAGCAGCTGCTTGTCGTCGCCCATTGAGACATGCAGGTCCTGGATGGGCTGCGCGTGCAGGTTGCGGATGGTCCAGTTCGCATCGATCACCATTGACTGCGATTCCGGGAACAGGTCCACGCGGTTGTCCACGGCGACAATGCGTGGCTGTGGCAGGTTACGGTACTTCGACAGCTCGCGCTCGTAGCGGGCCTGCAGGTCCAGCTGCTGGTCGGGCGGGATGAACTCGTTGCGGATGTTGGTGCTCCAGTACAGCCAGCCGCCCACGCCGACGAACGCCACTGCTGCCAGCGCCGCAAAGGCGCCGGTAGGGCCGCGCAGGCGACGGCCAGCCAGCGCCAGGCGCTGGCGCAGCCCCTGGCTGACACCGCGTACCCAGAAGGCTGACGCCAGACACATCAGCGTCAGCAGGAACAGCGCCCAGTAGCCCTGGAAGGCCAGCTGCCCCGGCAGGAAGTGGCCGTAGCCGTTCATGTCCGAATAGGGCGCGTTGGGCCAGCTGCCGAAGTTGTACAGGTGCTGCGTGTAGTCGAGCAGGCCGAGCACGCCCTGGCCGATCACCACCACGATCAGCAGCGCGTAACCGACGAACTTGTTGTTGGTAAGTACCTGCAGCACCAGCGCCAGGCCCCCCATCAGGATGTAGACCACCGAATCCAGCGCCAGGCTGCGCAGGTACAGCAGCGGCTCCAGATGGGTGTAGCCCTTGGCCAGCTGCACGCCCATCGCGGCCAGCGCACCGGCGGCCTGGAAGCAGACGATCACCGCCAGCAGCGCAGTGAACTTGGCCAGCAGTGGCACCCAGTTCGGCACCGGCATGGCATCGGTCACTTCGTTGATACGCGCGCTGCGTTCCTTCCAGACCAGTTCACCGGCGAAGAAGAGCACGATGATCACCAGCAGCCAGCTGAAGGCGCCCTGCAGGGCCATGATCATCTGCGAGGTGACCGGCCAGATCGAGGTGCCGTACAGGGTCTGCCGGAACAGCGCGCTGGGCAGGAAGTTGGCCAGGCCCAGCACCAGCAGCACGATGAACGGTACGCTGCGCAGCACGCCGCGTGTATCGAAGCGCACCTGGCGCAGGAACTGCCGCCACGCCGTGGTGGCGGTGAACGCCGGCACCACGCGCGGCAGTGCTGCGCGGGTGGGGCGGACACTGGCGGCATCGGCAACCGGTTGCGCCTGCCTGCGGCCCCAGCGCCGACGACCACTGCCGCTGCGTTCGGTACGGAACAGCGCGAAGGTGGCGGCGAACAGCGCGGCAGCCACACCCAACCACAGAGCACGGTTGGCCAGCAGGTAACCGGCCAGCTCGGGAATCCCGTTGTTGCGTTCGGCGGTGGACCAGTAGCGGATCGTGCGGCCGAGGGCGCGCATGCCCAGCGGTTCGCTCAGCACCGCGATCCACGTATTGTCGATGTCACGCAGCAGGGCCGCGCTGGCACCGTACAGCACCAGGTAGGCCACCAGGCCGATGTAGACCCACAGGATCGAGCGGGTCAGTGCCGCCAGCAGCGACAGCAGTGCGGTGGTGAACAACAGGTTCGGAATGACGATGACCGCGAACGTCCACGCATAGCCCTGCCAGCTGATCGGGCCCATGCGCTCGGGATCGACCCACGGCATGAACGGTGCCAGCCACAGCCCGAACGCGATCACCACGTAAACCAGCAGCCCGGCGGCGAGGGCAGCGGCGATGCGCCCCGCCAGGTAGTCGCGGCGTTTCACCGGGCTGGCGAAGATCAGTTCGGCGGTGCCCAGTTCGAAGTCACGCAGCAGCGCATTGCTGACGAACAGTGCAGTGACCAGCATGCCGAGCAGGGTGAAGATGCCCAGCATCTGCGCGATCACGGTGGGCGCGTTGCTGTGCACGTTGCCGCTACCGCCACCGATCTGCACCGCATCGCTGGAGGCGGCGGCGAAGGCGAGCAGGGCGAACAGCCCGGCCAGCAGCCACAGCAGCGGGGAGCGCAGCTGCTCGCGCAGCTCGAAACGGAAGAAATCGAGGATCATGGTGTGCTCCGCTCAGGCTGCCGCGCGGGCACGGGCCTGCAGGCGCAGGCGCTGGAAGTACACGTCCTCAAGGTCGGGAGCCACGGCCGCGAAGCCATCGCCGGGGTCGTTGGCGCTGTGCACGTGGATCACTGGGCGGCCCCCGACCAGGCGGGTCGAGAGCACCACGTAGCGTGCTTCATGGTCGGCCAGTTCCGAAGGATCGACCTGCTTGCGCCAGACCTGCTGCTGCAGGGCATCGATGGCATCGGCCGGTCGCCCGGTCAGCAGCAGCTGGCCCTTGTTCATGATCGCCATCGTCGGGCACAGGTCGGTCACGTCCTCGACGATGTGGGTGGACAGGATCACCGCCACGTTCTCGCCAATCGCCGCCAGCAGGTTGAGGAAGCGGTTGCGTTCCTCCGGATCGAGGCCGGCGGTGGGTTCGTCGACGATTACCAAGCGTGGGTCACCCAACAGCGCCTGAGCGATGCCGAAGCGCTGGCGCATGCCGCCGGAGTAGGTGCCCAGCTTGCGCTTGCGCGCGTCCCAGAGGTTCACCTGCTGCAGCAGTCCATCGACCACCTCGCGACGCTGGGCGCGCTGGGTCAGGCCCTTGAGCACCGCGAAATGTTCCAGCAGGTCCAGCGCGCTGACTTTCGGGTACACGCCGAAATCCTGCGGCAGGTAGCCCAGCCGGCGGCGCACCGCATCCTTGTCGCGCAGTACGTCGATCGGCGCCTCGCCCGGAATGCTGAGCGTCGCCGTGCCGCTGTCGGCCTCCTGCAGGGTGGACAGCGTGCGCATCAGCGACGACTTGCCAGCGCCGTTCGGGCCGAGCAGGCCGAACATGCCGCGCGGGATGTCCAGGGTGACGTTGTTGAGGGCATGCACGCCGTTGGCGTACGTCTTGGACAGCGAATCGATCTTCAGCATGCGACGTACACCTTTCCATGGGCAATGTCTGCGCGTTATCCGCGCAACCGCGTCCGTGCGCATCCGCCGTTGGTCATGGGGGGGAGAACCCCGCCATCGTGCGTTGGCCGGAGCGCCGGCCCAGCGGCGCCTACCCGCGCAGGGATGATTCGCGCACGACCAGCTTCACCGGGATGCTCTGGCTGTCCACCGGCTGCCGCCCGATCAGCGCCAGCAGGCGTTCCACCAGCAGCTGCCCGGCCTGCTTGGTGTCCTGCTGCACGGTGGTCAGCGCCGGGGATACCGAAGCGGCCAGCGGGATGTCGTCGAAGCCGGTCACCGCCACGTCCTGCGGTACCCGCAGCCCGGCCTCGCGCAGGGCGCGCATCGCACCGATGGCGATCAGGTCGCTGGCCGCGCAGATCGCATCGATCGGCTCGCCGCGCGCCAGCAGGGCCTGGCAGGCCTCCTGGCCGGAGGCCTCGGTGGTGATCGCATCGTGCTGCAGCGCCGGTTCGGCGGCCAGGCCGTGGTCCTGCAGCGCCGCGACATGGCCGCGGTAGCGCTCCTGGAATTCGGGGTAATGGCTGGAGGCATGGCCGAGGAAGGCGATGCGGCGGCAGCCCTGCTGCAGCAGATGGGTGGTGATGTCATGCCCGCCCTGGAAGTTGTCGCTGCCGATCGAGACACCGGGCTGGCCGGGCAGGGCGGCGCCCCAGCGAACGAAGTGCGTGCCCTGTTCAACCAGCCGCTGCAGGCGGTCGCGCGATTCGTGGTAGTCGCCATAACCGAGCAGGATGATGCCGTCGGCCTTGTTGCTGTCTTCGTAATCGGCCTGCCAGTCGGTGGACAGCTGCTGGAACGACACCAGCAGGTCCTGCCCGTGCAGGGCGCAGGCGCGGGTGATCGAGCCCAGCATCGAATGGAAGAACGGGTTGATCAGCGAATCGTCGTTGGTCGGATCCTCGAAGAACAGCAGGGCCAGCGTGCCGGCATTGCGCAGGCGCAGACTGGAGGCGTTCTTGTCGACCTTGTAATTCAGCTCGCGGGCGATGCGCAGGATGCGCTCGCGGGTCTCGGCGTTGACCATCGGGCTGCCACGCAGGGCCCGCGACACGGTCGGCTGGGAGACCCCGGCCAGGTGGGCGATGTCCAGGGAGGTGGCTTTGCCTTTGATCGTCATGTGCGGGCGGAGCGGGCAGGTGGAAGGTGCCCGGGCATGATGCCATGCGCAGACGCGAATGCCCCTCTGAACGTCGGTCGGGGCGCAGGTAAGTCATTGCCGGACAAGGAAATCAGCCTGATCCTTCGGTGCGATCGGGGTCTCCTGACCGGGCGGATGGCGGCGGCAATGGTAAGATGCGTCGTTCTCGCATTCCCCCAAATTTCACCAGGGGCGGCCCAGCGTACTGCACCCCGCCCGGGGCTGTGCTATCACTGGCGGTCTGCCCTTGGACAACGGACGAAGGTACCTATGGCGCGCGGCATCAACAAAGTCATCCTGGTCGGCAATCTCGGCAACGACCCGGACGTGAAGTACACCCAGGGCGGCATGGCGATCACCCGCATCAGCCTGGCCACCACCAGCGTCCGCAAGGACAAGGATGGCAACCAGCAGGAGCGCACCGAATGGCACCGCGTGGTGTTCTTCGGCAAGCTGGGCGAGATCGCTGGCGAATACCTGCGCAAGGGCAGCTCGGTCTACGTCGAAGGCAGCCTGCGTTACGACAAGTACACCGGCCAGGACGGCGTGGAGAAGTACTCCACCGATATCATCGCCGATGAAATGCAGATGCTGGGCGGCCGCGGTGAAGGCGGCGGCGGCGGTGGCGGCAACTACGGCGGCGATCGTCCGCAGCGCCAGCAGGCGCCGCGCCAGGAGTACGGCGGCGGTGGCGGCGGCCAGCGTGGTGGCCAGGGCGGTGGCTATGGCAACCAGGGCGGCAACCAAGGTGGCGGCTACGGCAACCAGGGCGGCAACCAGCGCCCGCAGCCGCAGCAGGCGCCGCCGATGGACGACTTCGCTGACGACGATATTCCGTTCTGATCGGACGCTCGCCTGCAGCAGAAAAGAAAGCCCCGCTCATGCGGGGCTTTTCTTTGTCCGCGATTCATGCGGAGTTGTGCCCCGCAGCATTGAATTTTCGTGCACCGCAACTTGCAAGCATGCAATTTCCTCCCCTATGGTGCAATCGATTGCATTGCTGTGAATCGTTGCGTTTGATACCGGTTGGGAGGCCGGCAGATGGATGTCCATCCATTCGATCAGACCGGCCCCGGCGACGAGGCTCACGCGGCGCGATGCGCTGCGCCTCGCAGTTGCCGGCAGCATTGGCCTGGGGGCCGTGACGACCGCGGGGGCGTTGCCCGCATTCGCCGCCACTGCACCGCTGAAGGGCAACCTGAAGCAGGCCGTGGCCCGCTGGACCTTCCCGCAGCTGTCAGTTGCCCAGCTCTGCGCAACGGTGAAGGACATCGGCTTTGCCGCGATCGACCTGGTCGGCCCCGAAGACTGGCCCACGCTGAAGGCCCATGGCGTCTACAGCTCGATGTGCAACGGCGCGGAGCTGGGCCTTACCAAGGGCTTTGCCGGCCGTGAGTTCCACGACCAGCTGGTAGAGCGCTACACACGGCACATCGATCTGGTGGCCGATGCCGGTTACCGGAATCTCATCTGCTTCTCCGGCAACCGCAACGGTATGGACCCGCATGACGGCATGGCCAATGCCGAGGCTGGCCTCAAGCGCATCCTCGGGCATGCCGAGAAGCGCGGTGTGGTGCTGGTGATGGAGCTGCTCAACTCCAAGGTCGATCACCGCGACTACCTGTGCGACCACTCGGCCTGGGGCGTGGAGCTGTGCCAGCGGCTCGGCTCGGACAATTTCGGCCTGCTCTACGACATCTACCACATGCAGATCATGGAGGGCGACATCATCGCCACCATCGGCAAGCACCACGCCTGCTTCAAGCATTACCACACCGCAGGCGTGCCCGGCCGGAACGAGATCGGGGACCGGCAGGAGCTGAACTATCCGGCCATCTGTCGCGCGATCCGCGACACCGGTTTCAAGGGGTATCTGGCGCAGGAGTTCATGCCTGCCGCGCCCGATGCCGTTGCTTCATTGCGCGAGGCGATCCGCCTCTGCGACGTCTGAAACGATATCCACCCAGGTGAGAGACCCATGGCAGATAATCACTACGACGCCATTGTTGTTGGCTCGGGAATCAGTGGCGGTTGGGCGGCAAAAGAGCTGACCGAGAAGGGCCTGAAGGTCCTGATGCTGGAACGAGGACGCAACATCGAGCACGTCAAGGACTACGTCAATGCGATGAAGGAAGCGTGGGACTTCCCGCATCGCAACCGTCCGACGCAGGCGATGAAGGTCGCTTTTCCGGTGCTGATGCGCGACTACGGCCTCGCCGAGAACCTGGAAGGAATGTGGGCCAACGAGCAGGACTCACCCTACATCGAAACCAAGCGTTTCGACTGGTTCCGTGGCTACCACGTCGGTGGCCGCTCATTGTTGTGGGGCCGGCAGAGCTATCGCTTCTCCGACCTGGACTTCGAGGCGAACCTCAAGGAGGGCATCGCCATCGATTGGCCGATCCGCTATGCCGACATCGCGCCGTGGTACGACCATGTGGAAAAGTTCGCCGGCATCGCCGGCACGCGCGAGGGACTGGACGTGCTGCCGGATGGTGAGTTCCTGCCGCCGATCCCGTTGAACATCGTCGAGAAGGACGTGGCCGCGCGGATCAAGAAGGCCTTTGGCGGCACCCGGCACATGATCCACTCGCGCACTGCCAACATCACCCAGCCGATGCCCGAGCAGGGGCGCGTAAACTGCCAGTATCGCAACAAGTGCATCCTGGGCTGCCCCTTCGGAGCCTACTTCTCCACCCAGTCGGCGACGCTGCCGGCGGCGATGAAGACCGGCAACCTGACCCTGCGGCCGTTCTCGATCGTCAAGGAAGTGCTCTACGACAAGGATCGCAAGCGCGCGCGTGGCGTGGAGGTGATCGACGCCGAAACCGGGCAGACCTACCAGTACACGGCCAAGGTCATCTTCCTCAACGCATCGTCCTTCAACTCGACCTGGCTGCTGATGAATTCGGCGACCGACGTCTGGGACGGCGGGCTGGGCTCTTCGTCGGGCGAGCTGGGGCACAACGTGATGGACCATCATTTCGGTGCGGGTGCCTCGGGCCGGGTCGAGGGCTACGAAGACAAGTACTACTTCGGCCGCCGTCCGTGCGGCTTCTACATTCCGCGGTTCCGCAATGTCGCCGCCGACAAGCGTGGCTACCTGCGCGGATTCGGCTACCAGGGCGGTGCCAGCCGCACCGGCTGGTCGCGCGAGATCGCCGAGCTGAACATCGGTGCCGACCTGAAGGAGGCGCTGACCGTGCCGGGTGACTGGCGCATCGGCATGACCGGGTTTGGTGAGATGCTGCCGCACCACGACAACACGATCCACCTGGACCGCGACCGTAAGGACAAGTGGGGGCTGCCGGTGCTGGCGATGGATGTGTCCATGCGCGCCAACGAACTGGCGATGCGCAAGGACATGGCCGCTGACGCCGCCGAGATGCTGGAGGCGGCCGGGGTCAAGGACGTGAAGATGCACGACAACGACTACGCCCCGGGCAAGGGCATCCATGAGATGGGGACTGCGCGTATGGGACGTGACCGGAAGAGCTCGGTGTTGAACGCGCACAACCAGGTGTGGGATGCGCCCAATGTGTACGTCACCGACGGTGCCTGCATGACCTCCAGCGCCTGCGTGAATCCGTCGCTGACCTACATGGCGCTGACCGCGCGCGCGGCCGACCACGCGGTACGCGAACTGAAAGCGGGGAACCTGTGATGGATCGCCGCGAACTGCTGAAGATGATCGTCGCCGCCACCGGTGCGGCGATGGTCGGCCTGCCAGCGCTGGTGCATGGCAAAGCACCAGCGGCCGGGATGATGGCCGCGTTCTCCGATGCCGAAATCGGCACGCTGGACGAGATTGCCGAAACCATCCTGCCGCGGACCCGGACACCCGGGGCGAAGGACGCGGGCGCCGGTGCGTTCATGGCGACGTTCGTCAGCGACTGCTACACCGCCAGGCAGCAGGCGGTGTTCCGCGCCGGGCTGGCGGACATCGACAAGCGTGCCGGTGGCCGCTTCGTGTCGCTCACGCCGGAGGCGCGCACCGAGTTGCTGCGTACACTGGATGCCGAAGCCAAGGCGCGCAATGCAGACGTGACCGAGACCGGAACGCCCGAAGAGGGCGAAGCCATGCCGCATTACTTCACGATGATCAAGCAGCTGGCCATCTTCGGCTTCTTCACCTCCAAGGTCGGTGCGACCGGGGTGCTGCAGTACGTCGCCGTGCCGGGGCGCTACGACGGTGACCTCGCCTATGTCCCCGGCACACCTGCCTGGGGGACCAGCTGATGGACACCAACCTGATGATCCGCCCTGCGTTGATCACCGCCGGCCTGCTGGCCGCTGCATCTGCGTTCGCACAGGATAATGCCGACGCTGTGCGTGACCCGAAGAAGACCGAAGTGTGGAGTCCTGTGCCCGCGACCGTGGCAACGCCACCTGGCAAGGCACCGTCCGATGCGATCGTGCTGTTCGATGGCAAGGATGTCTCCGCGTGGGAGGCGGAGCAGGGTGGCCGCGTGCCCTGGGAGGTGGCCGATGGCGCCATGACTGTCGTTCCGGGCAGCAAGGGCATCCGCACCCGGCAACGCTTCTGCGATGTCCAGCTGCATGTCGAGTGGCGAACGCCCACCGAAACGAAGGGCTTCGACGGCCAGAACCGGGGCAACAGCGGGATCTTCCTGCAGGAACTGTATGAACTGCAGGTGCTCGACAGTTACCACAACCCGACCTATGCCAATGGCCAGGCGGGTTCCATCTACAAGCAGGCCATGCCACGGGTGAACGCCTCGCGCGCACCGGGCCAGTGGCAGGTCTACGACATCATCTGGAAGGCCCCGCGCTTCTCGCCGGGCGGCGGCCTGACGTCGCCCGCACGGATCACCGTGCTGCACAACGGCGTGCTGGTACAGGACGACACCGTGCTGGCGGGCAGGACCGAATACATCGGTGCGCCTTCGTACGCACCGCATGGGTGCGCGCCGCTGTATCTGCAGGAACATGACTCCAAGGTCAGCTACCGCAACATCTGGGTGCGCGAGCTGTAGCGCTCACCGGCTACTTCTCCAGGTAGCTGGCGATGTCATCGATCTCCTGCTGTGACAGCTGCGGGAAGGGTGGCATCAGGCCGCCGCCCTTCCTGATCCTGTCCTTGACCTGGGCGGGCTGCAGCCGCTTGCCGACATCGGTGAGCGCCGGGAACGTCGGTGGTACACCGGTGCGTTCAGCACCGTGGCAGGCAGTGCAGTGCTGGGCGTAGAGTTTCGCACCCGCGGCCGGGTCGTCCTTGGCCCACGCTGCCGTCGCAACGTTCATGCCGCCCAGGGCCACGGCCACTGCCAGGATCATTTTCATGTGGGGCTCCTTGATGCGTCAGCGGTGGGCACGGGTGGGCGGGTTGGTAGTCAGGTGTTCACGCAGGTAGTCCGCGCCGGCCTGGATGACCTTGGCAGGGTCGCGTGGCTGGTCGTGCTCCACGATGTACCACTGCACGCCAGCGTTGGCGGCGGCTGGCAGGATCGCGTTCCAGTCCAGCACGCCCTGGCCGACCGCAGCGAATCCGCCTTCGTCTTCGGCCTGGCCCTTGGGCGCATTGTCCTTGGCGTGTACCGCAAATACGTGACCGCGGAAGTTGCCAAGCATCACGGCCGGGTCCAGGCCCGCGCGCGCGACCCAGGCCAGGTCCAGTTCGGTCTGCAGCTCGGGGCCGGCGGCGTCGAACAGCAGCTCCAGTCCGGTTCTGCCATTGAAGTCGACCAGCTCGAAGTCGTGGTTGTGGTAGGCCAGCTGCATCCCCCTGCCGCGCACCTGCCTGGCAATCCGGCCCAGCTCCCGTCCCAATGCGGTCCAGCCGGCGGCATCGCGCGGGCGGTCCTTCTGGTCCAGGTAGGGCACCACCAGCGTGCTGTTGCCAATCGAGCGGTTGAAGGCCACCACGGCATCCAGGTTGTCGCGCAGGTCGGCCAGCTGAACGTGCGACGAAACCGCTTTGATCGAGTAACGGTCCAGCAATTGTTTCAGTTCCACAGCGCTTGCATTCTGCGTACCGACGGTCTCCACCGCACGCACGCCCGCGTCGTGGACGATCTTCAGCTGCTGGTCGAGCGGCCCGGCATTGCGCAGTGTGTACATCTGCACGGCGATGGGCTTCTGCGCACCGGCTGTGTTTCCTGCGAAGGCGGGCAGGACTGCGAGCAGCAGCAGGACGAGGGTTGCAGTTCTACGGACAGGGATGTTCATCAACAGATCCTCCCGGGATTCAACCGATGGCGGTCCAGGTGCGTGACCTGGCCGATGCAATGACACGATCAACGATCCGCGCCGAGCGCAGGCCGTCTTCGAAGGTGGGCAGGCCCTGCGGCCGCTCGCCTTCAATGGCGCGATAGGTGTCGGCCACGAACGCTTCGAAGCACTGCCCGTAGCCCTGCGCGTGCCCCGCTGGCAGCGGCGACAACCGGCGTTGTTCGGCGCTGCCGGCGCCCGGGCCGCGCACGAAGATTTCCTCGCGCTGTTCGGGCAGGCCGATCCACAGCCGCTCGGCATCCTCCTGGTTGAACGCCACGCTGGCGTTGGCGCCGTCGATCTCGAACCAGAGCCGGTTGTGGCGTCCGGCCGAGACCTGGCTGACCGTCAATGACGCCAGCGTGCCCGCGCCGGTCCTGAACATCGCTGCGGCCACGTCCTCGCTCTCGACCGCTTGCTTTGCGCCGTCTGTCGCCGGCGTGCTGAAGCTCTGGGAGGTGGTTGCGCTGCGTTCGGCGATCACCGTGGCAAACGCCGCGTTCACTTCGGCGAAGCACTCGCCGCTGACCCATTCAACCAGGTCGCACCAATGCGACCCGATGTCAGCGAACACGCGCGATGTACCACCCAGTGCCGGGTCAACCCGCCAGTTGTTGCTGGCCGGGTCCAGCAGCCAGTCCTGCAGGTAGCTGCCATGGATCAGGTGCAGTGGCCCCAGATCGCCCTGCGTGATGCGTGCACGTGCCTCGCGGACCACCGGGTGGTAGCGGTAGACGAAGGGGACGGTGGCGACCAATCCGGTCGAGGCGGCCAGCGCCGCCAGCGCCTGCGCATCGTCCAGCGTCGTCGCCAACGGTTTCTCGCAGATCACGTGCTTGCCGGCTTCCAGTGCGGCCTGCGCCATCGTGCGGTGCAGATGATTGGGCGTGCAGATGTGCACGACCTGTACCTGGGGATCAGCGACGACGTCCTCGATATCGCGATAGGCGCGCGGGACATTCCACGCGTGCGCCACCTCGCGCGCGCGCTGCGGCGACGAGGCGGCCACGCCGCGCACCTCGGCGCCAGCCAGCAGTGCCGCGCGGCGATGCACCGCACCGATCATGCCGGTACCAATGATGGCGATTCCAAGCGGGGGCATCGGCTGGTCTCCTCAGGGGGTGGACGACGCGGCCGCAGCTACCGGGCGGTCGCGGAACAGCAGCAGGAAGGCGATCAACACCACCAGTGCGACGCCGGCCGGGAACAACCAGATCTGCTGCCAGTCCGGGCCCGCTGCAGTGGTGAAGTGCTCCACTACCGCGCCGGACAGGAAGGTGCCGATCAGCATGCCCACGCCATAGGTGGCCAGGGTGATGAAGCCCTGCGCGCTGCTGCGCGCGGCGGGGCCGGCGTGGGCATCGGTGTAGATCTGGCCGGTGACGAAGAAGAAGTCGTAGCAGATGCCATGCAGTACGATGCCGATCACAAGCAGGGAGAAGCCACTGCCCGCATCGCCGAAGGCGAACAGCGCGTAGCGCACGACCCAGGCCGCCATGCCGACCGCCAGCATGGTCTTCACCCCCAGCCGCACGAACAGGAACGGCATGGCCAGCATCAGCAGCACTTCGGAGACCTGGCCCAGCGACTGCAGTCCGGCGGCGCCGTGCACACCGAGGTCGTTGAGATACGGATTGGTGAAGTTGTAGTAGAACGACAGCGGGATGCAGATGGCGATGGAAGCCAGGAAGAACACCAGGTAGGCGCGCGACTTCAGCAACCGCAATGAATCCAGCCCCAGGATCTGTCCCAGCCCGGCATCGCGCTGCTGCGCCAGCGGCGGCGTGTGCGGCAGGGTGAACGCATACAGGCCCAGCACCAGCGATGCCAATGCGGCCATGCGGAAGGTCAGTTCAAGCCGGTGCGCCTGTTCCCAGCCCAGCCAGCCGATCAGCACCCCGGCGATGATCCAGCCGATGCTGCCGGCCACGCGTACCAGCGGGAACTGCTTCTCCGGCGATTGCATGTGCCGCATGGCGACGCTGTTGGCCAGTGCCAGCGTCGGCATGAACAGCAGCATGTAGCCCATCACGCAGGCGGAGAACATGCTGAAGCTGGTGGCGGTGGACGCCAGCCACATCAGCACCGCGCCGGCCAGGTGCAGTATCGCCAGGATGCGCTGCGCCGCGAAGTAGCGGTCTGCGATCAGGCCGACCAGGAACGGCGCCACGATGGCGCCGATGGACTGGCTGAGGAACGCCGTTGCCACCTGGCTTGCGCTGGCCTGCAGCGGGCCCTGTACCAGGTAGGTACCCAGGGTGACGAACCACGCCCCCCAGATGAAGAACTGCAGAAACATCATCGCGCCCAGGCGCGACATGGCGTGCGTCATGGCTTGCCCTCCCGGGGCGGTCGTGGCTCAGATTCCCAGCATGCGGCGCAGTGATCCAGCGTCCGTGTCGCTCCCGGCAAAGTCGTCGAAGGCGCGTTCGGTCACATGGATGATGTGATCGCGGATGAAGGCGGCACCCTCGCGCGCGCCGTCCTCCGGGTGTTTCAGGCAGCACTCCCATTCCAGCACCGCCCAGCCGGGGAAGTCGTACTGGGCGAACTTCGAGAAGATCGCCTTGAAGTCGATCTGGCCGTCACCGGGTGAGCGGAACCGGCCCGGACGATCGATCCAGTCCTGGTAGCCGCCATACACGCCGCTGCGCGCGCTGGGGCGATACTCCGCGTCCTTGACGTGGAAGATGCCGATGCGGGCGTGGTAGCGGTCGATGAAGCCGAGGTAGTCCATCTGCTGTAGCAGCAGGTGGCTGGGGTCGTACAGGATCTTCGCGCGGGGATGATGGTCGACCTCATCGAGGAAGCGCTCGAAGGTCGCACCGTCGTGCAGGTCCTCGCCGGGATGGAGTTCGAAGCACAGGTCCACGCCGCAGGCGTCGAACACATCCAGGATCGGGCGCCAGCGGCGGCCCAGTTCGGCGAAGGCTTCTTCCACCAGGCCCGGCGGGCGCTGCGGCCACGGATAGAAGTAGGGCCAGGCCAGCGCACCGGAAAAGGTGGCGTGCGCGGTCAGCCCCAGGCGCTGGCTGGCCTGCGCGGCGAGCCGCAGCTGCTCCACGGCCCAGGCCTGGCGCGCGGGCGGGTTGCCGCGCACATCGGCGGGTGCGAATCCGTCGAACAGGCTGTCGTAGGCGGGATGGACCGCGACCAGCTGCCCCTGCAGGTGGGTCGACAGTTCGGTGATCTGCAGGCCGTGCCCGGACAGCATGCCGGCAACATCGTCGCAGTACGCCTGGCTGCGTGCCGCCGCGGCCAGATCGAACAGGTGGGGCGCGGAGGTGGGAACTTGTACGCCAGAATAGCCCAGACCCGCGGCCCATCCGGCCAGCGTGTCCAGCCGATCAAAAGGAGCTGTGTCGCCGATGAACTGCGCCAGGAACAGCGCTGGACCCTTGAGCGTCTTCAACGTGATTCGCCCTCGATGCAATCGATTGCATTATCCTAGCAGGGGCGCACGCAGGACCTGTTGTGCACTGCACAGCGGACAGGAGAACTAACGCCATGGCCACCATCTACGACATCGCCAGGCACGTCGGCGTCTCCGCAGGCACGGTGTCACGGGCGCTTTCCCGGCCGGACAAGGTGCTGCCGGCCACCCGTGCGCGCATCGAGCAGGCCGCCGTCGCATTGGGCTATGTGCCCAACACGGTGGCCCGCACGCTCAAGACCCAGCGCAGCGGCAAGATCCTGGTCACCGTCCCGGACATCGCCAATCCGTTCTTCGCACAGATCCTGCAGGGTGCGGAGGAGGCCGCGCAGGCGGTCGGCTACGCGGTTCTGCTGGGCGATACCCAGCATCAACCCGATCGTGAGGAGCGCTACGCGCAGATGCTACGGCGCAACGAGGCAGACGGCATGATCGTGCTGGGCCATCGCCTGCCACCGACCGCGCGCGAGATCGTCGAGCAGCGCGGCGCAGCTGCGCCGGTGGTCAATGGATGCGAGTTCGACCCCGCACTGGGCATCCCCAGCGTCCATATCGACAACGCGGCCGCCGCACGCGCGGTGATGGAGCACCTGTACGGCCTGGGGCACGAACGGATCGCCGTGGTCGGCGGGCCACCTGACAACCCCCTGCACCAGCAGCGGCTGGAAGGGGTCCGGGCCGCCGGCAAGGCGCGGGGTCGCCTGCGCCAGCTGAGCATCGTGCCCGGGGACTTTTCCGTTGAGTCCGGGCATGCGGCGGTGATGGCGCTGCTGGACGGCACGCCCGTGCCGACCGCGGTGTTCTGCTTCAGCGACCAGATGGCACTGGGGGCACTGGCGGCCTGTCGCGACCGGGGCATCCGCGTTCCGGAAGCGCTCTCCATCGTCGGCTTCGACGACCTGGCCTCGTCGCGTTACCTCACCCCGCCGCTGACGACCATCCAGCAGCCGATGCGTGAAATCGGCGAGCGCGCGGTCAACCTGCTGCTCGCCATCATTGAACAGGTCGATGTACCGCTTCAGCAGACGCTGGAGTTCAGCTTCATGCTGCGCGGTTCGACAGCGGCGCCTGGGCGGTAGCGGAGGCGAGGCAGGGCAGCCGGAGCAGGGCGGCCGGCCCGCGCGTCGTCCCGCGACCTTGATCCCGAATTGACGCAAAGCTGTCAGACTCATCGCAGGCAGCCCGGCAAGGGCCGTAGCAGCGGGTGTGATCGCGCAGGGGGGGGCAATGCCATTCTTTACCGATTCGGCGGAAGGCGCGGTCGAAGGCATTGGCGCGGCACGTCGCATCGGCTGGATGCGTTTCGTCGGCAATGGGCTGGGGGCGATCCCCATCGCTTCGATCATCCTCGAGCGCCACGATGGGCCGCTGGCATGGGTCCTGCTGCTGCTCAACGCGCTGGCGTGGCCTGCGCTGGCATTGAAGCTGACCCAGCGCTCCGGCCAGCCCGCGCTCGTCCAGTTCCGCTGCATGGTGGCCGACTCCTTGTTCGGCGGTGGCTGGATCGCCTTCATGGCATTGAGCGCGGTGCCCAGTGCACTGTTCGCCGCACTGCTGGTGGCCGACAAGATCGCTGCCGGTGGCGTTCGCCTGGCGATGCGCGCCACGCTGGCCCTGCTGGTGGGCTTTGCGCTCACCTGGTGGGCGCTCGGCTTCCCTTACCAGCCGGTCACCTCGCAGCGCACTATCATGCTGAGTGTCCCGTTCCTGTTCGTGTATGGCATCGGCCTGAGCATTCTCAGCTGGCAGCTGGCGCGCCGGGTCAAATCGCAGAACCGCCAGCTGCAGCGTCTCAGCCGGATGGACCCGCTGGTCGAGCTGGCCAACCGCGGTTTCCTGATCCTGCGTGCGCAGCAGGCGCTGGACCGGGCACAGGGCCAGGGCGGCTTTGCCTGCCTGCTGATGCTCGATGTGGACGACTTCAAGCGCATCAATGACTCGCACGGCCACCGCGCCGGTGACGAGGTGCTGCGGCATATCGCGGCGACATTGCGCACCGTTGCCCGCCCGGGTGATACGCCCGCGCGGCTGGGGGGCGATGAGTTCGTCGTGCTGCTGCGCGACTGCGCGCCCGTCGATGCAATGCAGGTGGCCGAGCGGGTGCGCCTGCACCTGCTCGAGGCCGCGCGGCAGGCCACGCCGGGGGTGGAATTCAGCGTCAGTATCGGCATTGCGGCCACGCCGCGTGGCGGCAGTGTCGAGGACTGGTTGGCACTGGCCGACCGCGCGCTGTACCACGCCAAGCGCCAGGGCAAGAACACCGCCAGCTACGGCGAGTGAGCGCGCGTGGGGACGGCACGGCTGCCGCCGAACGCGGATGAAATGCCCATTCATCCTGCACGCGGAATCAGCACGCCAATCCTCTACCATGGGCCACCCCGCCCGGACGCGCTCCCATGCAAGACGCTCTCGTTGCCCAGCCCAAGCCCCCCATCCCAAGGATCGCGGCATGGCTGATGATGCTGCTGGGCATGTGGCTGGCGCTGAAACTGGGCCTGGTGGTCACCCTGCTGTCCGGCCTGCTGGTGTTCCAGCTGACCCACCTGCTGGCCTCCACCGTGGAAGGCAGGCTGCCGCCGGGACGCGCACGGGCGATCGCAGTGATCGTGCTGTCGGCGATCATCATCAGCGCGCTGGTGCTGGCCGGGATCGGCGTGGCCTCGTTCTTCCGCAACGAGACCGGTGGCCCGGACGCTTTGCTGGCGCGCCTGATGGAGATCCTCAACACCTCGCGGCACCAGGTGCCGGCGCTGCTGCAACCCTACATTCCCGAAGACATGCCAGCGCTGCGCGCGGCGCTGAACGACTGGGCCGCCGAGCATCAGCGCCAGCTGGGCGTGGCCGGTACCTCGGTGGTCCAGGTGGGTGTGCGCGTACTGATCGGCATGGTGCTGGGTGCGATGATCGCACTGTATGACGAACTGCCGCTGCCGAAGATGGGTCCGCTGGCGCAGGAGCTGGTCGGGCGCACCAGCCGCCTGGCCACCGCGTTCCGTCAGGTGGTGTTCGCGCAGGTGAAGATCTCGCTGCTCAACACCGTGTTCACCGCGATCTTCCTGCTGGGCGTGCTGCCGTTGTTCGGCGTGCACCTGCCGCTGTCCAAGACCCTGGTGCTGATCACCTTCCTGGCCGGCCTGCTGCCGGTGGTGGGCAACATCATCTCCAACACGATCATCACCATCGTCGCACTGTCGGTCTCGTTCTATGTGGCGGTGGCGGCGCTGCTGTACCTGATCGTGATCCACAAGCTGGAGTACTTCCTCAACGCGCGCATTGTGGGTGGCGAAATCCAGGCGCGGGCCTGGGAGCTGCTGCTGGCCATGCTGGTGATGGAGGCGGCCTTCGGCCTGCCGGGCCTGGTCGCCGCGCCGGTGTTCTATGCCTACGTGAAGCGCGAACTGGTCGACCAGCGCTGGATCTGACGCGGCGGGGCATGACGTATTTGTCCCGATTCGAGCGTCCGCGCGGCCTTGTCGGTGCGTTCGCGGCGCGCACGGTGTACCCACGGCCACGGTTGGCCCGTTAGCGGCTTGGCGCCTGTGCAGGCGGCCGCTACAGTGTTCCGCACGACAGGGGAAATGTGCATGGCCCGCAAGGCGTCGCCCATCGGATTGCGGACCTGGGTCTGGATCCTGGCCGGGCTGTTCGTAGTCTGTACGCTGCCGCTGATGGCCATCGCACTGGTGCAGGGCACGCTGCGCTTCACCGCCGCCGAGGACAACCTGGTCAGCCTGCGCCGGCTGCAGCAGACCTTCGACCTGGCCAACCAGGTGTCGGCCGAGCGCGGCCCCGCCAACAGCCTGCTGGGAGCCAATACGGCCGATGCGGCCGAACAGGCCCGGCTGACCGCGCAGCTGGCGGTTGCGCGCAAGCGGGTCGACACCGCCCTGCTGCAACTGGACACCGTGTTCAAGGCCGATCCCGGCGTGGTCGGCGAACATGGGCTGTTGGCCGACGTGCAACGTCGCCTGCAGTCGGCGCGGGCCGCAGTGGACCAGGTGGCGGCACAGCCGCACGACGCGCGCCGGGTGGAAGACGTGGAGCGCGCGATCAGCAGCATGTTCGCCGTGGTCGATCGCGTGCACGTGTTGACCTCGACGCAGATCGGCGTGCTGGTCAGTGCCGACCGCGAAGCGGCGGTCCCGGCAATGCAGGGCCAGGTGCTGATCGACCTGCGCGAGCATGGCGGCCGCCTGGCCTCGAACGTGATGGCGCCAGTGGCGGTACCGGGGGCCTGGCGTGACGAACAGGTGCGGGCGGCATTGCAAACCGAAGGCCGCCTGCTGGAGCTGTGGCGGCTGGCAGGCAGCCATGAAGCCGTGTTCCGCAGCGATCCGACGCTGTCCTGGCATTGGGACATGGCACGCCGCCAGTTCTTCGGCGAATCGCTGCCGATGATCGAACAGCTGATCGAAGATGGCCGGCGGGGCGTGCCGCCGCCGTGGACCGCCGCCGAGTTCACCACGCGCTACGTACCGACCCTGCGGTCGCTGGAAGCGCTGCGTGATGGTTACCTGAGCGTGTCCATCGCCCGTTTCGAGCGCACCCGCAACCGCGAAGCGACGCGCCTGGTGGTGCTGGTGGCGACGGTGCTGGGCACGCTGGTGGTGCTGGGCGTGGCGCTGCGCATCGCCCATCTGCAGATCCTGCGGCCGCTGCTGCAGGCGCAGAAGCAGGTCATCCAGATCGCCTCGGAAGCGCCCGGCCCGGAGCAGCATGTGACCCACCCGCTGGCCGAGATGCAGCGCCTGTTCGATGCCATTGAAGTGCTGCGCGAGAAGTCGCGCGAGCGCTCGGCGTTGACCAGCGAGCTGCGCCAGTTGGCCGGCACCGATGAGCTGACCGGGTTGTTGAACCGGCGCGCGCTGGAAGAAAGGGTACAGCAGCGGCATGCCGACGGCGGCAACAGTGCGGTGGTGATCCTGCTGGATGTCGATCGCTTCAAGGCCATCAACGACGGCCATGGGCATGATGCGGGCGACCAGGTGCTGGTGCAGGTGGCGCAGCTGCTGCAGCGCCACCTGCGCCGCAGCGACAGCATCGCCCGCTACGGTGGCGAGGAGTTCCTGGTGCTGCTGGCCGACGGCGACCTGGCCGGCGGACGCCAATTGGCCGAGTCGCTGCGCATGGCACTGCGGCAGCTGGACATCGCACTGGCCGGTGGCAACGTGCTGCGGGTCACCGCCAGCTTCGGCGTGGCCGCGGGTGGCACCGATGCGCTGGGCTGGCGCACCCTGTTGCGTGCCGCCGATGCGGCCATGTACCAGGCCAAGGCACAGGGGCGCGACCGCGTGCGCGTGGCCGGTGGCGGCCGCAAGGCACGTTGACGGCACCCATCAGCCGATCCGCGCATGCACGCGGCGCAGCGTGCGCGCGATCATCCGGCGCGCGATGGGACGCGGCACCGAGAGCCCACGCCAGCGCAGTGCACCCACCCGGAACGTGGCGCTGGCGGTGGCCAGCACCTTGCCGGCCGGGTCGGTCAGCCAGCCGCGGGTGAAGGCGATGCTGCCCTTGCTGTGCTCGACCTCGCCCCACCCGATGATCCGCCCGGGCCGCGCCGGGCTGACGAAACTGGTCTTGGATTCCACCGTGACCGCGATGCGGTTGGCGGGCAGGGTGGCGTAGATCGCCGGCCCCATGCAGTCGTCCAGCATCGCTGACAGGAAACCGCCCTGCACATTGCCCATTGGGTTGGTGAGCACGGCGCCGGCTTCGAATTCGACCTGGATGCGGCGCAATGCATCGTCGTAGCCAACGAAGCGCCAGCCGAGCAGGGTGCCGGCCTGGGAGGGGGGCAGATCACCGTTGACCACGCTGTAGAAGATCGATTCGGGATTCATTGTGGGGCCTCGTGGGGGGAGGGGAGAGAAAGGGGACTCACTGCGGTAGCGACAACAGGGCCAGCACGAATCCGATGACCGACAGCAGCACCACCGCGGCGCCAGCGGGCACCGGTGTACGTGCGCCGGTACGCCGCCGCACACCAGAGGCGACCAGCACCGGCGGCAGCGTGGCGACCAGGCAGAACAGCTGGAACGCCAGCAGCTGCGGCAGTGCGAAGTGACCGCCGAAGAAGATCAGGCAGGCCAGCATCACGCCGGCACCGGCCAGTGCGATCCACCCGGCGCCGACCACGCGGATGAGTGCCATCAGCAGCACCTGCATGCGCGGTTCGATCTCCGCCCACGGCACGCCCACGGCTTGCCCGTGGTAGGGCATGAAGTCGGAGCGCTTCAGATAGGCTGCAGCAAACAGCGAGACAATGAAGAACGCCAACAGGTAGCAGCCGAACGCGAGCCAGGCGAACAGATCCATGTGGAGGCCATGCGGTTGCGAAGGAGTCGCCGCGCGCATGCCGGCTGCCATGCCGGTCGTGCCACGGGGTTGCGCGATTCTCCGGCAGCCCCCTGTTAGCTGGCTGTGGTGCTTCGCAGGGGCGTTCCTCCATCTGCTTTTAACGTGGGTATGGTGGTGTGGAGTGCGTCACGCACGGACCATGCGCCGTATCTCGTTTCCCGTGAAGAGGCCGCAAGTGCTCATCCACTTTCCGGTCACCGCTCTGCGCAGACGCTGGGCGTCCCTCCGATCAAGGACCGCGCCGTGACCCAGCTCACCCTCCCAGAACTTGCCAAGAAAATGGCCGGCATCGATTTCACGATGCTGCAGACCCACGCCGGTGGAGAAATTGCCGGTCGGCCCATGAGCAACAACGGTGACGTGGACTATGACGGTGACAGCTGGTTCTTCACCATGGAAGACACCGACATGGTGCGCGAGATCGAGGCTGACCCTGCCGTCGCACTGGGTTTCTCCGGCAGCAAGTCGCTGCTGGGCAAGCCGCCGCTGTTCGTGCACGTGCAGGGAAGGGCAGCGCTGGTGCGCGATCGGGCCACGATGCGCGAGCACTGGGTGAAGGACCTGGAGCGGTGGTTCGAACAGGGAGTGGATACACCAGGACTGGTACTGATCCATGTGCGCGCCAGCCGCATCCACTACTGGGATGGCGAGGACGAGGGCGAAATCACAGCCTGATCCCGGTGCGGGGAGGCCGGCGGCAACGCGGCCGTTGCACGCCACGCCCGGGCTTTGCCATCCTCCCCGCTGCGTTCCGTACCGTGGAGTTCCAATGCGCCCTGCCTCCTGGCTGATCCTGGCCCTGCTGCCTGCCCTGGCGGCGGCGCAGCCTGCGCGTGCACCCAAGGCCAGCGCACAGGCGCAGGACCCTTTCAGTGAGTTGTTCGATACCGCCTGCATGCAGCACATCGGCGCGCCAGCGCGGTTGCAGTCGTTGATGGAATCCAACGGGCTGTCACCGCTGCAGCCTGCCGAGGCGGCAACGTTGCTGCAGGGGCAGTCGGGCGTGGCCTGGATGGTGCCGCTGGCCAGCGGCCGCTATGCAGTCAGCTGGGCTGACGATGGCACGTGCACGGTCTACGCCGAAAAGGCCGACGCGGCGGTCGTGCAGAAGGGCTTTGCCCGGTTGGTGCAGGCGGCGCCGACGCCGTTGCAGGCGCGCTCGCTGCCAGGCCGTGGGCCGTTGTCGGCGGACCAGGTGGCGATCCAGTACGGCTGGGCCACGCCCGGGCAGGCCAAGCTGCAGGTGCGTTTCAGGCTGGTCACGCGGCAGGCCGCCGAGGCCGGCGTGCAGGCGATGGCCTCGGTGACGCCGGGCGAAGCGATGCTGGAGCAGGCTGCACCCAGTCGGTAACGCTGGCCCGCGCCGCGCAGGCTGCCCATGCCTGCGATTCAGCCTTTCACGCTGGTTGTGATATATCGTTTATCGATAAATCCACCCCGGGGCGGCGAGGCCGCCCCAACGCCGGAGGCCGCTTGACCGCTCGTCCCGCCCGCGCCAGACCCGCGCGAGGCTTGTTCACCCTGGCCCAGGCCGCCGTCCAGGCCGTCCGGGCGATGTGCTGGCTGGGCATCCTGGCCGCACTGCTGGCCGTGCCGCTGGTCGTGCACGACCGTCGCTGGCTGCTCGACAGCGTCCACGATGCCGCTGCCGCTGCTGCGCACGGCAACGCCCTGTTCCTGCACTTCTGCCTGGGGCTGGCTGTGATCGTCGCGCTGCTGGTGCTGTGCCTGCTGTTCCTGCGCCATCTGCTGCGGCTGCTGAAATCGGCGGCGCGTGAAAGGCCGTTCACCCACGCCAATGCGCAGCGCCTGCAACGCATGGCGTGGCTGATGCTGGCGATGGAGCTGCTGTCGATCCTGATCGGCGCCTACGCGGCCTGGATGGGCCCGGACTTCAGCTGGATGGAGGTGGGCGGCGGCATGTCGATCACCGGGCTGGTGGCGGTGCTGATGCTGTTCGTGCTGGCACGCGTCTTCGCCGTGGGCGCGGCGATGCGCGATGACCTCGACGGTGTCATCTGATGGCAATCGTCATCACCCTGGACCGCGTGCTGCAGGAACGGGGCATGACCCTGTCCGAGCTGGCCGGTCGCATCGACATCACCCTGGCGAACCTGTCGATCCTGAAGACCGGCAAGGCGCGCGCCATCCGCTTTTCCACGCTGGATGCGATCTGCCGGGAGCTGCAATGCACGCCTGGCGACCTGCTCGGGTACGACCCGGCGCGGGCGCAGGACGCAGACTGAGTGTTTCTTCTTCTCCCTTACCCACTGACGAAACGGACCTGAAATGGAATGGTTGACTGACCCCTCGATTTGGATGGGCCTTGCAACCCTGGTCGTGCTTGAGATCGTGCTCGGCATCGACAACCTGGTGTTCATCGCGATCCTTGCCGACAAGCTTCCGCCCCACCAGCGCGACCGCGCGCGGGTGATCGGCCTGGCACTGGCCCTGCTGATGCGGCTGGTGCTGCTGGCGGCGCTGGCCTGGATCATGAAACTGACCGCGCCGCTGCTTACGCTGTTCGAGCACAGCTTCTCCGGGCGTGACCTGATCCTGCTGGGCGGTGGCCTGTTCCTGCTGTTCAAGGGCACCATGGAGCTGCACGAACGGCTGGAAGGCCGCGCGCACCACGAAGACGGCAAGAAGGTCTACGCCAGCTTCGCAATGGTGGTGGCGCAGATCGTGGTGCTCGATGCGGTGTTCTCGCTGGACTCGGTGATCACCGCGGTCGGCATGGTCGACAACCTGGGCGTGATGTATGCCGCCGTCACCATCGCGATGGCGCTGATGCTGCTGGCGAGCAAGCCGTTGACCCGCTTCGTCAACAAGCATCCCACCGTGGTGGTGCTGTGCCTGGGCTTCCTGCTGATGATCGGTTTCAGCCTGGTGGCCGAGGGCCTGGGCTACAAGATCCCGAAGGGCTACCTGTACGCCGCGATCGCCTTCTCGATCCTGGTCGAGGCGTTCAACCAGTGGGTGCGTTTCAATCGTGAGCGCAACGAGCGCCGCCAGCCGTTCCGCCAGCGCACCGCTGATGCGGTGCTGCGCATGCTCGGGGCGCGCCCGGCCAACGGCCATTCCGATGACGGCGTGGACGAGCCGGTAGATGCCGAAGAGCGCCTGCAGCCGGCCGAGCACGAGATGATCCGTAGCGTGCTCGGCCTGGCTGACCGTCCGGTGTCGAGCGTAATGACCGTGCGCGCCGATGTGCAGTGGATCGACCTGGCGCGGGGCCAGGAGGATGTGGTGGCCCGCCTGGTGGCATCGCCACACACCCGGCTGCTGGTGGGCGATGGTGACCTGGACAGCCTGCGTGGCGTGGTGCAGAGCCGCGACCTGCTGGCTGACCTGCTGCAGGGCAGGCCGCTGCAGCTGGAAGGCAACCTGCGCGAGCCGCAGTACGTGCTGTCCAGCGCCAGTGCGCTGCAGGCGCTGGAACTGATCCGCCAGCATCCGGTACCGCTGGCGGTGGCGGTGGATGAGTACGGCAGCGTGGAAGGCCTGGTGACCGCCAACGATCTGCTGGCGGCGATTGCCGGCGACCTGGTCGATACCCAGGACGAGCGCTATGGCGTGGTCGCGCAGGGCGAGGACCAGTGGGAGGCCGACGGTGCGCTGACCCTGGACGACCTGCAGCGGCTGACCGGCGTATCGCTGCCACGCAGTGCCGACTACATGACCATCTCCGGGCTGGTGCTGGAGCAGCTGGGCCGGCTGCCGGACACCGGCGATGCGGTGGAGGTGGCGGGTGTGCGCATCACCGTGCTGGCGATGGAGAAGCGCCGCATTGCCCGCCTGCGGGTGGAACACCTCGACCAGCCGTTGTAGAGCCGAGCCCATGCTGGGCTTCGGGGATGCAGCCCAGCATGGCTCGGC
>NZ_JBHHMJ010000296.1:0-324 GCF_042136455.1 Stenotrophomonas sp. 3diitr2024 | reverse complement strand
TGGACGGCGCGCGCATTGCCATCGCACCGCTGCGGTTCGGTGCCGGCGTAAAAGGCAAGATCAACCTGAGCATGGCCCATGGCCAACCGGTAGTCGGTACCACCTGCGCCGTGGAAGGTCAGGAACAGCAGGCGGAAGCTGTAGAAGCTGGTGACGATCACGCCACCCAGCACTGCCCAGTAGCCGTAGGTGGCCACCCAGTTGTCGGACAGGTGCGATCCGTGCAACCGTGACAGAACGATGGCCGCGTGGCGGCGATCATGCACTGCAGCAGGACATGCAGCGACCTGGATGAGCTTCCCTTCACAACATCGAGGCAAAGAA
>NZ_JBHHMJ010000294.1:0-818 GCF_042136455.1 Stenotrophomonas sp. 3diitr2024 | reverse complement strand
AGTGCTTTATATTCCTCTTGTAACTTTTTAAATCGTTCTTCATACTTTTGCATCTTCACAGTATCCGTTTTTGAATTAAGGACTGGCCTTCTTCTCCCAGTCACCATTATATTTTTCCCATCTATTGCATCGTTCATATATACGTAAGGTTTAAAAGACTCACATACCGTATATGGCAATGCTACAGAGAGTTTTGCATACTCTTCCACTTTAAATTGATTAGATAAGCTTAACTCCTTTAAATTTTTCAATTGCATTAACGGTTCTAATGAATCATCTTTAACCTTTAAATTCATCAAAGTAAGCTTTTGCAACTGCTGTAATTCAGCGAGTGGTTTTAAAGTTTGTACTTTCATCGCTGTATTTATTCCACCACCCATATAGAAGGTATTAAGTTGTGTGCACTTACTTAAAGCACTTAAATCTTCTAACTTAGAAAAATCATCAATTAGTAAGGATTTGAGTTTTTTATTATAATCAATGTCCCATAACGTCTTCGCTTTTGTATTCCAGCACATATACAACTGTTGTAAATTAGACAATTTCTGAAGGCTACTTAAATCCTCGACCCTCATTTCGTACACGTATAATATATCGGGACAAACATACGTAAGAATATGATCAAACTGCTTTTGATTTACTGTGAACATCCATAACTTTTTAACTTTCAAAGATGCTAGTCGTTCTATCTGGACAGCAGCCGCCCGCTGGGCTGGAACAACGCGCTGTTCGCCAACGCCTCCATGCCCAACCCGCTGTGGGAGATGCAGGGGCTGCAGCATGCGGTGCACGGCAAGGCGGAAGCGCCCGGTATGGAC
>NZ_JBHHMJ010000170.1:0-10376 GCF_042136455.1 Stenotrophomonas sp. 3diitr2024 | reverse complement strand
GGCATGGATGCCGCGGCCAAGCCCCCAGGGACGGGTTTACGGCGTCCCCCGCAACCGGACCCACCCCGACTCCCCACAGGAAACCGGCTTCTGCTGTTGCTTCTGCTGTTGCGGTTGCTGTTGCTCCAGCTCGTAGCAGGTGCAGGGCGCAGCCCTGCCGAACACCCCATCTCATGCTGCGCCGCAGAATGCATTCGGCTGAACCTGCATGCTCTACTTGAATCGATCTAAATTCACGGTCTGGTGGGTCGGGCGTCATTCCAGGGGGAGCTCTCTGCAGGTCAGGGCAGGGCTCAGCGGAACGGTGCCGGACGGCCCCGGCCGTCTGCCTCCGCGTCATCGACTACAGGAACCCGACATGCGTCCAGTGCCGTCCGCTCCCGCCGTCCCATTGTCCTCGCGCCCGCTGGTGCGCCTGGCCTGCCTGCTCGCGCTGTCGTCAGTGCCGGTGCTGCTGCAGGCCGCACCGGCCGCGCTGGAACGCGAGGTCAATACCTTCATCGGCAGCAAGGACGACGGCAATACGTTCCCGGGCGCGTCGGCGCCGTTCGGCCTGATCCAGGTCAGCCCGATCGGCAGCCACTATTCGGGTTGGCGCTACGACGACGAGAAGATCCGTGGCTTCGGTCATTCGTTCATTTCCGGCGCCGGCTGCTGGGAGCAGGGTGGCCAGGTGTCGGTGCTGCCGGTGACCGGTTCGATCGGTCCTGGCGGCGATTTCGATACCGGCAATGCCAAGCAGTTCGACCACAAGGCCTACGCATCGACCTACACCCACGATGGCGAGGTCGGCCAGGCCGGCTACTACAAGGTGCGCCTGACCAGCTACGGCGGCATCGATGCGGAAGCCACCGCGCGCACCCGTGCCGCCGCCGAGCGCTACACCTTCAGCCAGCGCAGCGGCGATGGCCACGTGCTCGTCAATGTCGGCCAGGCCAACGAGCGCCATTCGGTGATCGGCAGCGTGGTCGATGTGGTCGGCGATCGTGTGGTGGAAGGCAAATTGGTCACCAAGAGCTTCTGTGGCGGCCACCAGTACACCACCTGGTTCCGCATCGAGTTTGACCGTCCGTTCAAGGCGCATGGCACCTGGGGTGAGGGCGGTGGCCTGCCGGGCGCGCGCCACAGCATGGAAGGCGAGCAGAAGCCGAACGGCGCCTGGCTCAGCTTCGACCTGGCCAAGGGCCAGTCGGTGACGGCGGTCAGCGCGATCTCGCACGTGGATGCCGAAGGCGCGCGCACCAACCTGCGCGCAGAAGGCATGCAGAATGGGGTGCTGCTCGGCTTCGACCGCATGCGTGCGCTGTCCCAGCAGTCCTGGCGCGAGCAGCTGGGCCGGGTGCGTGTTCAGGGCGGCACTGCCGACGACCGCGCGGTGTTCTACAGCGCGGTCTATCACGCACTGCTGCAGCCGATGACCGGCAACGACGCCGACGGCCGCTACCGCGGTTATGACGACGGTATCCACCGCGCCGATGGCTGGACCTATTACGAGTACTTCTCGCTGTGGGATACCTACCGCGCGCAGAACCAGTGGCTGGCGCTGACCCGCCCGGACGTGGCGCGCGACATCGGCCGTACCCTGCTGGCGATCGACGAACAGGTCGGTTGGCTGCCGCGCTGGGGTTATGCCAACTTCGAGACCAACATCATGACCGGCGATCCGGTCACGCCGTTCATGGTCGACCTGTGGCGCTTCGGCGCGCTCAAGGGCCGTGAATCGCAGGCCTGGGATGCACTGCGCCGCAATGCCTTCGGCACGCCGCCACTGAACTCGCGCATGGCCGGACGCTCCGGCAACCCGACCTACCTGGACAAGGGCTATGTGGCCTACGACCGCGCGTTCCCGTCCAAGGGCATGGATGTCGATCCACACCATGGTGGTTCGGCCACGCTGGAATATGCGTTGGCCGACTGCGCGCTCTCGCAGATGGCCGATGGCCTGGGCCATGCGCAGGATGCGGCGACGCTGCGTGAGCGTGGCCGCAACTGGCGCAAGGTGTGGGACCCGCAGGTGCGGGATGCCGAGACGGGTTTCACCGGCTTCCCGCGCCCGCGCACCGAGGATGGCCAGTGGTACACGCCGGCCGATGGCCACTACAGCCCGCGTTCGCACCACGGTTTCCATGAGGGCACGGCGTGGCAGTACCAGTGGCTGGCGCAGCAGGACGTGCCGGGCCTGGTCGAAGCGATGGACGGCCGCGAACAGGCCGGTCGCCGCCTGGATGCGTTCTTCGCGATGGACGCGCTGCAGGCCGATCCGCTCAATGCCGCCCGCAAGGCGTGGGTGGTGGGGCCGTACAGCTACTACAACCAGTTCCGCTACAACCCGAACAACGAGCCGGACCTGCACTCGCCGTGGCTGTACACGCTGATCGGCCAGCCGTGGAAGACCGCCGCCGTGGTGCGTGCCGCGCAGCAGTTGTTCACCAATGCCCCTAATGGCGTGACCGGCAACGATGACCTCGGCACGATGTCGGCCTGGTACCTGTTCAGCGCCATCGGCGTGTACCCGGCGGTGCCGGGCAGCGGCCAGTTCCTGCTGCACACGCCGCGCTTCAGCAAGGTCGAAGTGGATATGGGCAATGGCCGAACCCTGCGCATCGACGCGCCGGGTGCCGATGGCCGCCGCCTGCAATACGTGCAGGGTGTGCGGGTCGACGGCCAGGCGCATGCACCGGTGTGGTTGGACTGGGACCGCCTGCAGCAGGGCCCGCGCCTGCAGTTCGCGCTCGACGCGAAGGCGCCGGAGCAGGGCTGGGGCACCGCGGTGAAGGACCTGCCGGTGTCCTGGTGCGCGGCACCGGGCAGCCAGCTGCGCTGAGCCGGACTGTGCCGTTCGCGCTGACCCAGCGAACGGCACGGCACGACACGGCCCTGATCCATTAGGCTTGAGCCTCCAGCGGAGTCCGGGAAGACGATGAACGACAACGGCAACAGTCCCAGCAAGCGCGCCGGCAAGGCGGTGACGGTGACCGACATCGCGCGCGCGATCGGCGTGTCACGGGCAACCGTGTCGCTGGTGCTGCGTGGCAGCCCGCTGGTCAACGTCGATACCCGCGCCAAGGTCGAGGCCGAACTGCGCCGCCAGCGTTACGTCTACAACCGCGCGGCGGCCAACCTGCGCCGTCGTACCTCGTCGAGCATCGCGCTGGTGATCAACGATCTCTCCAACCCGTTCTTCGCCGAGTTCGCAGCGGGCGTGGACGAGGCGTTGGGCGGGCGTGGCTACGTGACCCTGCTCGGCAGCACGGGTGAATCGCCGGAGCGGCAGCAGGCGGTGCTGTCCACGCTGATGGAGCACACCCCGGCCGGCCTGATCCTGTCGCCGGCCGAGGGCAGCGATACCGCACAGCTGCGGCAGGCACTGGGTGCCAATGCCAACGTGCTGCTGTTCAACCGCGAACTGGCCGGGGCCGACTGGGACTTCCTGACCCTGGACAACCAGCACGGCGCCTATCTGGCCACGCGCCACCTGATCGAGCGCGGCCACCGCCAGATCGCGTTCTTCGGGGGCCACGCCGCATCCAGTTCCTGCCACCAGCGCCGCGCGGGTTTCCAGCAGGCGCTGGCCGAGGCCGGTCTTTCGCTGCCGCCGGGCTGGATGATCGAGTCGGCCCCGAACCGCCTGGAAGCGGCAGCGCGCACCGATGAACTCTTCGCCGACGGTCATCGGCCGAGTGCGGCGGTCTGCTACAACGACACCGTCGCGCTGGGCCTGATGCTGGGCTTGAACTCGCGCGGCATCCGTCCGGGCGGCGATTTCGCCGTCACCGGCTTCGATGATATTTCCGAGGCGGCGGTGGCCGTACCGCCGTTGACCACGCTCACCGCCGACCCGCGCGAGCGTGGCCGCCAGGCTGCGGCGCTGCTGCTGCAGCGGCTGGACGAACCCGACGCGCCGCCTCGGCGCACGGTCGCGCCGGTGCAGTTGCGCATCCGCGAAAGCAGTGCCGCACGACCGAACTGATTCCTTCCGCATACCCCTTCCACGCAACAACGACCTTCCGCGCATCGAGGCGCGTACCGCATGCCGATCTCCGCAACGCCCCGTCCATCGGGTTCTTCGGGCAACGCACCCGCCGTCACCAACGGCAAGGCGTTGGCTGTCGTGACCACGATCTTCTTCATGTGGGGCTTCCTGACCTGCCTCAATGACATCCTGATCCCGCACCTGAAGGCGGTGTTCGAACTGAACTACGCCAAGGCGATGCTGGTGCAGTTCACCTTCTTCGGCACTTACTTCCTGATGTCGCTGCCGGCGGGCCGCCTGGTGGCGGCGCTGGGCTACAAGAAGGGCATCGTGGCTGGACTGGTGATCGCCGGCATTGGCGCGCTGGGCTTCTGGCCGGCGGCCGAACTGCGCGTGTACGGCGCCTTCCTCGGTGCGTTGTTCGTACTGGCCACGGGCATTACCGTGCTGCAGGTCGCCGCCAACCCGTACGTCGCGCTGCTGGGCCCGGAACAGACCAGTTCCAGCCGCCTGACCCTGGCGCAGGCGCTGAACTCGCTGGGCACGGCCATCGCGCCGATCTTCGGCGGCATGCTGATCCTGTCCAACACGGTCAAGAGCGCTGACGACATCGCGGCGCTGCCGGCCGCCGAGCAGCTGGCCTACCGTGCCGCCGAGGCGCAGGCCGTGCAGGGACCGTACGTGGGCCTGGCCGTGGCGCTGGTGCTGCTGGCGCTGTTCGTGTTCCTGTTCCGCCTGCCGGCGCTGAGCGACGCCACCGAGCAGGCCGACCAGGGCCACCACCACAGCTACCTGGATGCGCTGCGCAAGCGCCACCTGCTGCTGGGCGTGCTGGGCATCTTCTTCTACGTCGGCGCTGAGGTGTCGATCGGCAGCTTCCTGGTCAACTACCTGTCGATGCCCAACATCGGTGGCTTCAGCGAACAGGAAGCCACGCACTACGTGTCGGCCTACTGGACGATGGCGATGATCGGCCGCTTCGCGGGCTCAGCGCTGCTGGCGCGCTTCTCGCCCAGCCGCCTGCTGGCGATCTTCGCGCTGGTCAACGTGGCGCTGCTGGTCACGACCATGCTGAGCTCCGGCAACATCGCGCTGTACTCGGTGGTGGCGATCGGCCTGTTCAACTCGATCATGTTCCCGACCATCTTCGCGCTGAGCATCGAGCGCCTGGGGCCGCTGACCAACAAGGGCTCCAGCCTGCTGATCATGGCCATCGTCGGCGGTGCCGTGGTGCCGTACCTGCAGGGCGTCCTGGCCGACCACATCGGTGTGCAGGCCAGCTTCATCCTGCCGCTGCTGTGCTACGGCTACATCATTTTCTACGGACTGGTCGGCGCGCGTACGCCGGCCTCCGCAACGCAGGGAGGCTGAGTCCGGAATGGGTGCCATCGTTTGCTTCGGCGAAATTTTGATCGATCTACTAGCGCAGCCGCCGGCCTCGGCCGACACGCCGCGCGCTTTCCTGCAGTACGCCGGTGGTGCACCGGCCAACGTTGCCGTTGCGGCCGCACGGTTGGGTGCGAAGACGCAGTTCGTCGGCACGCTGGGCCGCGACATGTTCGGCGACTTCCTGGCCGACAGCCTGGTCGAGCACGGCGTGGGCACGGATTACATCGTGCGTACCGATGCGGCCAAGACCGCACTGGCCTTCGTCGCACTGGATGCCAGCGGCGAGCGCAGCTTCAGCTTCTATCGCCCGCCGGCAGCCGACCTGCTGTTCCGTGACAGCGACTTCCAGGCGGCGTGCTTCGACAGCGCACAGTGCTTCCATGTCTGTTCCAACAGCCTGACCGAAGCGGCCATCGCCGAGGCGACCTTCGCCGGCATGGATCGTGCGCGCGCGGCTGGTGCGGTGGTCAGCCTCGACCTCAATCTGCGTCCGGCGCTGTGGCCGGCGAACGAGGACCCGACACCGCGCCTGTGGCAGGCGCTGGAACGCGCCGACCTGGTCAAGCTGTCGCGCGAGGAGCTGGACTACCTGGCCGCGCCGCTGGGTGCCGATGGCGAGGCAGCGGTACTGCGGCGCCTGCTCGCTGCGCGCGGGCGCTGGGTGATCGTCACCGACGGTGCGGCCACGCTGCACTGGTACACGCGCGACAACCACGGCACGGTCACAAGCTTCCGCGTGGCTACCGTCGACACCACGGCGGCTGGCGATGCTTTCGTCGGTGGCGTGCTGGTTGGGCTGCTGGAGCGCGGCGGCGCCGGTGCCGGTTTTGCCGCCTTCTGCCAGGACCCGGAGGCGATCACCGCCACGCTGCGCTTCGGTGCTGCGGTCGGTGCGCTGGCTGTTACCCGCAAGGGCGCGTTCGCCGCGATGCCCTCGCTCGATGAAGTGCAGCAGCTGCTGCAGGCCCAGGACATTACCGCATGAGCACCTCCCCCGACTTCCGTTCACCCGCGTTCCTGCGCGCGCACATCGCCGACACGATGGCGTTCTACCACCCGCGGTGCATCGATCCGAACGGTGGCTTCTTCCACTACTTCCGTGACGACGGCAGCATCTACGACGCCAACCATCGCCATCTGGTGAGCAGCACGCGTTTCGTCTTCAACTACGCGATGGCCTACCGCGAATTCGGCAACGCCGAGTACCGTGAGGCGGTCGAGCACGGCGTGCGCTACCTGCGCGAGGTGCACCGCAACCCGGCCACCGGCGGTTACGCCTGGACCCTGCGCGACGGCAAGGTCGAGGACGACATGAACCACTGCTACGGCGTGGCGTTCGTGCTGCTGGCCTACAGCTGCGCACTGAAGGCCGGTCTCGAACAGGCCCGCGCATGGATGGACGAGACCTGGCAGCTGCTGGAAGCGCGCTTCTGGGAGCCCCAGCTCGGCCTCTACAAGGACGAAGCCGATGGGCAGTGGAACTTCACCGGCTACCGTGGCCAGAACGCCAACATGCACATGTGCGAGGCGATGCTGGCCGCCTTCGAGGCCAGCGGCGAACAGCGCTATGTGGAGCGCGCGCTGCAGCTGGCCGACAACATGACCCGCCGCCAGGCCGCCAAGGCCGGTGGCCTGGTGTGGGAGCACTACGATTCCAACTGGGAGATCGACTGGGACTACAACCTGGACGACCCCAAGCACCTGTTCCGCCCGTGGGGCTTCCAGCCGGGCCACCAGACCGAATGGGCCAAGCTGTTGTTGATCCTGGACCGCCATGTGCAGGTCGACTGGCTGGTGCCGACCGCGCAGCACCTGTTCGACGTGGCCGTGGCGCGCAGCTGGGACGAGGCGCGGGGTGGCCTGTACTACGGTTTCGCGCCGGAGTCGCGCCGGCAGCCGGGCATGGATGGCGCCCCGATCGGTGGCGACAGTTTCGTCTGCGACGACGACAAGTATTTCTGGGTGCAGGCGGAGACGCTTGCGACCGCCGCACTGATGGCCAAGCGTACCGGCGATGACCGCTATTGGCAGTGGTACGAGCGTATCTGGGCGTATTCGTGGGAACACTTCGTCGATCATCGGTACGGCGCCTGGTTCCGCATCCTCGATGCCGACAATCGCAAGTACAGCGACGAGAAGAGCCCGGCCGGCAAGGTGGATTACCACACCATGGGTGCGTGTTACGAAGTGTTGAACGTGGTGCGTTGAGGTTGGTGCGCCGGGCATGGCCCGGTGCTGCCGTGAGCTGGACTTGCAGGTAGCGCCGGACCATGCCCGGCGGAAAGACAGGAGCATCCCATGCATCGCCTTCCCCTCGTTGTCCGCCTGCTCCTGCTGCTGATCGCGGCGTCCGCCTTCCCGGTCGCTGCCACGCCGCTGCAGGCACAGTGGGAGTTCCGTATGCTGCCCGGCGACGCGCAGGGCGCCGCTCATCCAGGTCTGCAGCAATGGCGGGCGGCGACGGTGCCGGGCAGCGTGCACACCGACCTGCTGGCTCACGAACTGATCCGTGATCCGTATGTCGGCGCACCAGAGGCCGAACTGCAATGGATCGGCCTGGCCGCCTGGGAGTACCGCGCCCGCTTCGACGTGGATGCGGCGACGCTGGCCAAGCCCAATGCCGAGCTGCGCTTCGACGGTCTGGATACCTACGCCGACGTCAGCCTCAACGGCAAGCCGCTGCTGCGCGCGGACAACGCGCACCGGACCTGGCGCGCGCGCGTGAATGGGCGCCTGCGGGCCAGGGACAATGAACTGCAGATCGTGTTCCGTTCGCCTATCCGCACCCTGCTGCCGGGCGTGCAGGCAATGCCGCACAAGATCGCTGGCAACTACCCGTCGCCGTATGGCGATGAGCCGAAGGACGCGATGGTCGGCAACTTCGTGCGCAAGCCGGCCTACCACTTTGGCTGGGACTGGGGGCCTCGCTATGTCACCGCCGGCGTCTGGCGCGGGGTTGACCTGCAGGCCTGGGAGGCTCACCGCCTGACCGATCTTGCGGTGCGTACAGATGCATTGAGCGCGGAGCAGGCGAAGCTGGCCGTGCTGCTGCAAGTGGAGCAGGGCGCGGCGGCGGGCTCGGCCGTGGTGAATGTGGATGTGCGCGATCCGCAGGGCCGCAACGTGGCCCAGGTGCAGCGCACGGTGCTGCTGAAGCCCGGCCAGAACAGCATCGAGGTTCCGGTTGAACTGGCCGATCCGCGGCGCTGGTGGCCAGTCGGCCACGGCGCGCAGGACCGCTACACGGTGCAGGCCCGCCTGGACCAAGGTGGCACGCCGGAGCTGGCGCGCGAGCAGCGCATCGGGCTGCGCACGGTCGAACTGCGCCGCGAGGAAGACCGCAAGGGCGGGCAGGGCTTTGCCTTCGTCATCAACGGCGTGGAGATCTTCGCCAAGGGCGCCAACGTCATTCCGTTCGATGCCTTTCCCGCTCGCGTCGATGCCGCACGCCTGCGCCAAGTGCTGACGGCCGCGCGCGACGCCAACATGAACATGCTGCGCAACTGGGGCGGCGGCTACTACGAGGACGACGCGTTCTTCGACATCGCCGACGAACTGGGCCTGCTGGTCTGGCAGGACTTCATGTTCGGCGGCGGCATGCAGCCGGGCTACGATCCGGCGTTTCGTGCCAACGTGGTGGCCGAAGCACGCGACAACGTGCGCCGTCTGCGCCATCACCCCAGCATCGTGCTGTGGTGTGGCAACAACGAGGAAGAAACCGCATGGAAGGACTGGGGCCACGGCCGCGACCTGAAGGCGGCCAACCCGGCATTTGCGGCGAAGGTCTGGCAGGGCTACGTCGACCTGTTCGGCAACGACCTGCGCCAGGTAGTGGGCGAGGAGGGGCTGGGCGTGCCGTACTGGTCCAGCTCACCGAGCAACGACCTTGACGAGAAGGCCAACGATTCAACGCGTGGCGACAAGCACTACTGGCAGGTCTGGGGTAATCCGGCGTTGCCGGTGCAGGCCTACCTGCGCGAGACGCCGCGCTTCATGTCCGAGTACGGGCTGCAGGCGTGGCCGTCGGTGGCGACAGTGGACCAGATCGCCACCCGCGCCGAACAGCGCATCGACAGCCCTGTGATCCGCGCGCACCAGAAATTCATGGCCGGCGAGGGCAACAGCCGCCTGCTGCACTACATCGAACTGGGTTACGGCACGCCGAAGGACTTCGAGGACTTCGTCTATCTCAGCCAAGTGATGCAGGCCGATGGCATCGCACTGGCGGCGCTGCATCATCGCGCCTCGCGGCCATACACGATGGGTTCGCTGTACTGGCAGCTCAACGATGTCTGGCCCGGCGCCTCGTGGTCCAGCGTGGACTATTTCGGCCGCTGGAAGGCGCTGCACTTCGCCGCGCGGCGTTTCTTCGCGCCAGTGACGGTGGCAGCGCTGCGCGACGAGGGCAGCACGCGGGTGCGCCTGATCAATGATGGCGCCTCACTGGAAGCGCGCTGGCGTCTGCGGGTGATGGACGTGGAGGGAAAGGTGCTGCGTCGTCGCGAGGAAACGGTGACGTTGGTGGCGGCGGGTGTCACCTCGATGGGCGATTTCAGCGATGCAGAGCTGCTGGCCGGTGCCGACCCGACGCGTACGGTGGCGGTGTTCGAGTTGCTGCAGCACGGCGACGTGAGCGCGCGGCAGGTGGTCGGTTTCGTTGAGGCAAAGGACCAGCTGTTGCCGCGGCAGAAACTCAAGGCCACGTTGTCCATCGAAGGGGACCACTATCGTCTGCGGCTGGAAAGCGCGGCGTACGTGCGCGCGGCGTGGATCGACTTCGGCGCGCTGGATGTGCAGGTCGAAGACAACCTGCTGGACCTGCTGCCGGGCGAAACACGCGATATCGCGGTGCGCGGCCCGGTGGATCTGGTTACCCTGCGCGAAGCGCTGAAGGTGAAGACCCTCAACGACCGTTGAGGGGTTTCCCGCTTTGGTAGGTGCCAACCTTGGTTGGCACACCAGCAGCATGCCAACCAAGGTTGGCACCTACCAGAAGCGGAGCCGGGTAGGTGCG
>NZ_JBHHMJ010000243.1:0-4796 GCF_042136455.1 Stenotrophomonas sp. 3diitr2024 | reverse complement strand
GGCCGCTGGCCGGCTGCCAGGGCACGTTGCCCGCCGGCCAGCGGCCGGCTCTACCGGACCAAGCGCGGTGGGCGCTGAACCCGCCCTACAGGAATCAGCATCCCGCCACCGTCACTGGCCGCTGCGCCCGGCCGCCCCCATGCAGAGGTGATCCTGTGACGGAAAAGCGCCTGATGATCCCGTTGTCGATCCTTGACTTGGCCCCGGTCTGCGAGGGCAGTGACACCACCGCCGCCTTCGCTAACATGCTGGAACTGGCCCAGCACGCCGATGCGCTGGGCTACCGCCGCTACTGGCTGGCCGAACACCACAACATGCCCGGCATCGCCAGTGCCGCCACCGCCGTGCTGATCGGCCATGTTGCCGGTGGCACCCGGCGCATCCGGGTCGGCGCGGGCGGCATCATGCTGCCCAATCATGCCCCGCTGCAGGTGGCCGAGCAGTTCGGAACGCTGGCCTCGCTGTATCCGGACCGCATCGACCTTGGCCTGGGCCGTGCGCCGGGCACCGATCAGCCGACCGCACGTGCACTGCGCCGCTATTTCGACAGCGCCGACCAGTTCCCGCAGGACGTGCGCGAGCTGCTGCACTACTTCGAGCCGGTCCAGCCTGGACAGACAGTGCAGGCCGTTCCGGGTGGTGGCCTGCGGGTGCCGACCTGGATCCTCGGTTCAAGCCTGTTTGGCGCACGCATGGCCGCCTCGATGGGCCTGCCGTATGCATTCGCCTCGCATTTCGCGCCGGACGTGATGGACGAAGCGCTGGCGGTGTACCGCCGCGAATTCCGCCCCTCGGCCACGTTGAAGCAGCCGCACGCGATGCTGGCCCTGAACGTTGTTGCCAGCGACAGCGAGGCCGAGTCGCGTCGCCTGTTCACCAGCCAGCAGCAGAGTTTCGTCAACCTGCGCCGCGGCCGGCCGGGCAAGATCCCGCCGCCCATCGACGACATTGAAGCCTTCTGGGAGCCGCACGAAAAGCTGGGCGTGGAACGGGCCCTGGCCTGCACCGTGCTGGGCGATCCTCAACAGGTGGCCGAGGGTATCGCCGCTTTCGTTGAGCGGCACAAGCCTGACGAGCTGATGCTTACTGCCAACCTGTATGACCATCGTGCGCGCCTGCGTTCCTTCGAGCTGGCGATGAACGCCTGGCATGGCCGCCACGCGGGCTGAACAACCGCGTCACGGCCCGTTGCGGCCGATCCGCGTCTGATGGGGGCTCCCCACTTCTGGAATCCCCACCATGGCCGAGACCCGCGCCGAACACATTGCCCAGCTGGCTGAACTGATCAAGGACGTGGAGGTGGCGATGTTCACCACCACCGGCGTCGACGGGCGACTCTACAGCCGGCCGTTGGCCACCCAGCAGGTCGCCTTCGACGGTGACCTGTGGTTCGTGATCACCGCCGACAGCCCGAAGGTGGCCGAGATCGCGCTCGACCCGCGCGTCAATGTGGCCTATGCCTCGCCATCGAAGAACACCTATGTGTCTGTGGCGGGGCGGGCGCGGGTTGTCGATGATCGCGCGAAGATCGAAGAGCTGTGGTCGCCGGCGATGAAGCTGTTCTTCCCCGCCGGCAAGGAAGACCCCAACCTTCGCCTGATCCACGTGCGCGCCGATAGCGCCGAATACTGGGATGGCCCGGGCACCTTGCTGGGCAAGGCATTGAGCTTCGTGCTGTCGGCGGTGCAGGACGATCCGGCACCGCTGGCGGACAACGGATTCGTCGACCTTCGGTGATTGCCGCATCCACGCATTGCGTGGATCTAGCGGATGCCGGTAGTGCCGGCCGTTGGCCGGCTACCTTGGAAACGTGGCAGCCGGCCATCGGACGGCTCTACCGGATGCCGCTTCAGAACCAGCGCTGGAAAAGTTCCACTGTATAGCCCACCAGCTGCCCCGAACTGAAGCCGAAGAACGCGATCGCCACCAGCGCTGCGATCCAGTTGAACAGCATCAATGCACCATCGCGCTCCAGCAGCGCCAGCGAGAACAGCAGCAGCTGGAAACCGAACAGGAAGTTGGTGAACGGAATCGGCAATGACAGCAGGATGCCCAGCAGTACCAGCAGCAGGCCGCTGAAGGCGTGCGCGGGCAGCGGTGTCAGCAACTGCGGCAGGCGAGGCTTCAGCATCCTGTCCAGTCGCCGCAACGGGCGATCGATACGGTCCAGGAAGCGGTGCATGGTGCCGCGCTTCGGCCCGCGTCGGGCAATGAAACCGGGCAGCCAGGGCCGGCGCAGGCAACACAGCATCTGCAGTCCGATCAGGACCACGAGTGGGCCGCTGACCGCCCCCCCCATGCCCGGGATCGGGATGAACGAGGGCAGGATCGCCACGAACAGGAACACGCCAAACGCGCTCTGCTGCAGGTTGCTGAGGATCTGGCCAAGCGGCATGTGCTCGGCAGGATCGCCGGAGGCGAACATCTCCAGCAGGGTGCGGATGCCCTCGTTGCGGTAGGTCGGGCGCTGCGCGCCCTGGCCCTGGCCGGCCTCAGGCGGTGAGCTCATCGGCCTGCTCGTCGGACAACGTGCGCAGCAGCAGCTTGTCCACCCGCGCACCGTCCAGGTCGACCACCTCGAAGCGCCAGCCGGCCCAGTCGAAGTACTCGCCTGCGTGCGGGATGCGGCCGAAGTAATGGATGCACATGCCGGCCAGCGTGTAGTAGTCGCCATCCTCGGCATCGGGCAGGTCGTTGCTTCCGATCAGCTCGCGCAGGTCCTCGATCGGCAGCGAGCCGTCGACCAGCAGCGAGCCGTCCTCGCGGGTCACCACCAGTGCGTCTTCATCGGCATTCTCCACCGCCTGCAGGCGGCCAACCACGGCGCCCATCAGGTCGCTGATGGTCACCAGGCCCTGGATCTCGCCGTACTCGTCCACCACCAGCGCCATCGACTGCTGCTCCTCGCGGAAGATCTCCAGCAGCTTCATCGCGTGGGTCGATTCGGAGACGTACAGCGGTTCGCGCAGGGTCTGGAACAGCGCGTTGTCGCCGCGCGCCATGCGCGTGGCCAGCGATTTCAGCTCCAGCACGCCGACCACGTCCATGTCGTTGTCGCGGTACACCGGGTACCGCGAGAACTCGTGCTCGGCCATGATGTCCAGATTGCGCTCCAGCCCGGCCTGGGTGTCGAGCCAGGCGATGCGGTTGCGCGGCGTCATCAGGCTGTCGGCGGTGCGGTCGCCCAGGCGCATGACCCGGTTCATCATGTCGCGCTCGTGGGCGTCGATCACGCCGGCCTCGTGGCTCTCGGCCACCAGCATCCGGATCTCCTCTTCAGTCACCTGCGCGGCCTCGTCCTTGCCCAGGCCCAGCACCTTCAGCACCAGCTGGGTGGTCTTGGACAGGAGCCAGACGAAGGGCAGGGCGAGCCTGGCCAGCCAGCTCATCGGCATCGCGACCAGGCCGGCAATGGCCTCGGAACGTGTCAGGGCCAGGCGCTTGGGCACCAGTTCGCCGAAGATCAGCGTGATGAAGGTGATCAGCGAGACCGCCAGGGCGGTGCCTACTTCGCGCGCGTACGCAAAGCCGGGCATCAGGCCCTGCAGCCAGCCGGCGATCGCGTCGCCGATCGCATCACCACCGAGGTAGCCGGTCAGTACGCCGATCACGGTGATGCCGATCTGCACCGTGGACAGGAAGCTCTCTGGCTTCTCCGAAAGCTCCAGCGCCTTGGCGGCGCGCTTGGAGGTGGCGGCCATCTGCTTCAGGCGGCTCTTGCGCGAGGTCATGACCGACATCTCGGACATGGCGAAGAAGCCGTTCAGCAGAACCAGCGCGAAGACAATCAGGATCATTTCAAACACGGGCGTCGTCCCCGGTTGGTGGCAGGGAGGGCGGGTGCTTGCGATGGCGGCAGGCGCTCAGGAACGGGGTCCGGCGCGGCGCAGGGGGATAAGGGTCGTCGTCCATAAGGTGCGCCCGAAGGCGCGCTGGCATCTTAGCAAAGGGGCGTGGCAGGGTGGCAACCGCCTGTTCAGGTTGGGGGTCCCAGAGCCAGGAAAGGGCGCGGGGATACCCGTGATGGTCATCTAGCCGTCATAATTCGCTCTGGTGCCGTCCTTCCCGCGACGGCTGACAGGTTTCTCAATGTTCTCTCTGCAGACCATTTTCGGTTCCGGCAAACAGTTCTACACCCTGCTCGATGAGGCTGCCGTCGCGGCTTCCGATGCCGCCAAGGCGCTGCATTCGATGCTGCGCGAGGCCGACCGCCAGCCCGCGCTGGACGCCTTCAAGCTGGCCCGCCTGCGCGAACGCGCGGCCTCGGACAAGATCAGCCAGGCGCTGGTCGACAGCTTCATGACCCCGATCGAGCGCGAAGACATCGAAGCGCTGGGTTCGGCCCTGTACAAGATTCCGAAGCAGATCGAGAAGTTCGCCGATCGCTATTCGCTGGCCACGACCCACCTGGAGCACATCGACTTCGCGCCGCGCGCGGCGATGCTGGAACAGGCCGCCGGCGTGGTGGTGGAGATGGTGGCTGACCTGCGCCACATGAACCTGGACCGGATGACCGCGCTGAACGAGAAGCTGCGCTCGCTGGAGAACGAGGCCGACCGCCTGATGCTCGAGCTGTACCGCGACATCTACTCCGGTCGCCTGGACAACCTGCAGATGTTCCTGCTGAAGGAATTCTTCGAGATCCTGGAAAAGGCCATCGACCGTTGCCGCGAGGCCGGCGTGGTGGCGTACCAGATCGTGTTGAAGAACAGCTGACGGACGCCGCCGCATGTTGACCCTTGTCCTGGTGGTGATCCTGGCCGCGCTCGTCTTCGAGTTCATCAACGGCTTCCACG
>NZ_JBHHMJ010000190.1:0-676 GCF_042136455.1 Stenotrophomonas sp. 3diitr2024 | reverse complement strand
GAAAAAGAAAAGTTTAGCGTTAGTGTTAGCGACAGGAATGGCAGTTACAACATTTGGAGGGACAGGCTCTGCATTTGCGGATTCTAAAAATGTACTCTCTACGAAGAAGTACAATGAGACAGTACAGTCACCTGAGTTTATTTCTGGTGATCTAACTGGAGCGACTGGTAAGAAAGCGGAATCTGTTGTGTTTGATTACTTAAATGCAGCAAAAGGTGATTACAAGCTAGGGGAAAAGAGTGCGCAAGATTCTTTCAAAGTGAAACAAGTGAAGAAAGATGCTGTAACTGATTCAACAGTAGTACGTATGCAACAAGTTTACGAAGGAGTGCCTGTATGGGGTTCTACTCAAGTGGCTCACGTAAGTAAAGACGGTTCTTTAAAAGTATTGTCTGGAACAGTTGCACCTGATTTAGACAAAAAGGAAAAGTTGAAAAATAAAAATAAGATTGAAGGCGCAAAAGCAATTGAAATCGCGCAACAAGATTTAGGGGTAACACCGAAATATGAGGTAGAACCAAAAGCGGACTTATATGTATATCAAAATGGTGAAGCCATGCATGCCGGCCTTGGCCGCGGCGTAGTTGGCCTGGCCGTACTGGCCCTTCAGGCCGTTGATCGAGCTGATCTGGATGACCCGGCCCCAGCCGCGGCGCCGCATGCCTTCGATGACCGG
>NZ_JBHHMJ010000173.1:0-2046 GCF_042136455.1 Stenotrophomonas sp. 3diitr2024 | reverse complement strand
AAGAAAGTTGGTTGTCGACGAGGAGGAAACTAGGGTTCTAATTCCGAGTTTTGCGCTTGGTGCGAGAAGTGTTGACGTTATGGAGGACGTCCAGGAGGTTGACGCGAGGCCTCCCAACGCGATAACCGCAAAGCTGGATCGACAGATCAGCGCGCGTAGCGCTTCTGGAACTTGTCGATACGGCCCGAGGTGTCGATGACCTTGTGCTTGCCCGTGTAGAACGGGTGCGAAGCAGAGGAAATTTCAACCTTGACCAGCGGGTATTCGTTGCCGTCTTCCCACTGGATGGTTTCCTTCGTCGCCATGGTGGAGCGGGTCAGGATCTTGAAATCGGAGGTGACGTCATGGAAGACGACGTCGCGGTAGTTCGGATGGATATCGGCCTTCATGGGCTCACACCGTAAATGGGCTGGTGGTCAAGAGCGGCATTATAAGCACCGGTTGCCGCTCGGGGCAACCGGTGGCGGTCAATCGAGGTCAGTCCGCGCCCAGGGCCTGGCGCACCAGGGCCTCGAAACGCGGCTGGTCGTAGGCCATCAGCAGATCGCAATTGTCCGGCTGGCCGGTCTGGCGGTTCCAGTCGACGATGGTGGCGCCGCGGCTGAACGTGCCATTCAGCTCCACGTTCAGCGGCCGTGACTCGACCTGCAGCTGCCCTTCCGGATTCAGCGCCCACGCCATGGCCACCGCATCGGCCGTATACCAGCGGCCGCCCTTGGCATCTTCCGACAGCGCGCGGGTCTTGCGCGAGATCAGTTCGTAGAAGCGGGCGCGGTCGGAATCGGCCTGCAGCCATTTCTCGGCGTCCTCCAGCGGCAGGCCGTGGGCAACGGTCGCCTCCCAGTCCGACACCAGCAGGTGCTTGAACGAGGTGAACACCACGTGCGCGGCTTCAGGATCGAAGGCGATGTTGAATTCGGCTGCCGGGGTGATGTTGCCGTGGCAGGTAACCGCGCCACCCATCACCACGATGCGCTTGATGCGCTGGGGCAGGGTCGGGTCCAGCTTCAGTGCCAGCGCCAGATTGGTCAGCGGGCCCAACATCACCAGCATCAGTTCGCCGGCGTGTTCGTGCGACAGGCGCAGGATGGCCAGGGCAGCGTGCTCGGCCTCGGCCTGGCGGCTCGGCGGCGGCAGGTCCACGTCGCCGTAGCCATCACGGCCATGCACGTGGGCAGCGTCAACGGAGGGATGCAGCAGCGGATCCGGGCTGCCGGCAAACACCGGTACGTCGGGGCGGCCGACGATGTCACAGAGCTTGAGGGCGTTGCGGACGGTGTATTCGAGGCCGACATTGCCGGCGGCGATGGTCAGGGCGACCACGTCGTGCCGTTCATCGGCAAAGGCCATCAGCAGGGCCAGGGCGTCGTCCACACCGGGATCGGTGTCGATCAACAGGGGGATCTTGTGGGTCATCGTTGCCGTCTTCAGATCGGCAACGAAGTGTGGACCGGGATGATGACCGTTGCAAGTACGGGGGTTGGGGTTCTGGCAGGGCTGCGCCCTGCACCCGCAGAGGCAACATCAACAGCAACGGCAAAAGCTGGTTTCCTGGGGGAGGCCGGGGTGGATCCGGTTGCGGGGGACGCCGTAAACCCCCAGGCCGGCCCAGCCGCTGGCGGCTGTGCGTTCGGGCGCTTGCGAAGCAGGGCTTCGCCAGCAAAGCGCCCTCACCCATGGGGGCTCGGCCGCGGCTTGCTCGTGTGCGCTGTCCTGCGCACACGGCAAGGCCTGGGTTGGGCGTCCTGCCCAACCCGCCCGAGGCATGCCTCGGGCCCATGCCGCGGACACCCCCGCAACCGGACCCACCCTGCCTTCGACAGATCGCTACCGCTGTTGGTAGGTGTCGACCTTGGTCGACACATCCACGCGATGCGTGGATGAACATGGAAATGATCAAAAGCGCTGTCTGTAGCGTCGAGCCATGCTCGACTCCCGCGCGCAGCGCGAACGGCAGCCGAGCACGGCTGTACAGTAGATCCACGCCATGCGTGGGTGAGCGTGCCGGAAATGGGGTCAGAGCCCTTTGCTGTGCAAAGGGCTCTG
>NZ_JBHHMJ010000164.1:0-629 GCF_042136455.1 Stenotrophomonas sp. 3diitr2024 | reverse complement strand
GTTAAAATTTCAAGCAATGAAACTGCCAGTGATCGTTTCAGAACGATTAGGTAGTGCAGGGAACGCCAAATGGACAGTGGGAAGTAAATGATACTTTCTTAACAGGCTCACCACTCCTTTATGATGGATTACTTCTTATCGGCGGAGAGATGGATGATCATTTTCTTAACAAAGCAAGTTCATTTGTCGTAGAATCATATAATCACTTTAAGCCGATTGGCTCCTTCCAAAACGGCTCTTCTATTATTCAATCTTTAAATATCGAAGGAAAGCCTGGTGTTCGACGTTGCGGGCAACACCACGATCGGCGGTGCGATCAGCGGCAGTGGTGGCCTGACCCAGGCCGGTAGCGGTGTGCTGACCCTGGTGGGCAACAATACCTACACCGGCCACATGGCGGGTCTGGACGTGGCGCGCAACGGCCTGCGTGCCTGGGCCGTGACCTCGGGCAACGAAGTCATCGACCGTCCGTACGAAACCTGGAAGGACGGCATCGACAAGTCGTTCACCCCGGAAGACGTGGCCAGCTGGAAGCCGGGCCAGACCCTGCTGCTCAACGGCAAGCTGCTGACGGGTCGCGATGCCGCGCACAAGCGCATGGTCGACATGCTCAACAAGGGCGAGGAGCT
>NZ_JBHHMJ010000136.1:0-10493 GCF_042136455.1 Stenotrophomonas sp. 3diitr2024 | reverse complement strand
CAGCCGGCCAGCGGCCGGCTCTACCCACAACGAAGAAGGGCGGCCTTGCGGCCGCCCTTCAAGTGCCAGCCGACTGACAGTCGGCTCTACATCACTTCTCGATGGCCGACTCGACCACCATGTCCAGCACATACGCCTGCGACGGCGCATCGGCCGGCGGGTTCTTCACTTCGTAGCGCTTCACGCGCACTACGTTGCGCACGCCGTCTTCGTGGGTGTAGCCCTCGATGTTGCCGTAGAAGTTCTCGAACTTGCCCGGCTCACCCTGCTTCAGGCCCTTGTCGTCGAACTTCACTTCGCGCACCTGCAGGCACTGGTAGTCCGGGATCAGCGGGTGCGAGCACTTCTCGGTCTTCGCGGCCACTTCCAGGAACACGGTTTCGCCGGCGCCGCCGTAGCGGGTTTCAGCGGTCGGTTCCGGGTTGAACACCAGCACGTCGCCCTTGGCATTGGTCAGGGTCAGCTTGCCATCGGCATCCTGCTCGGCCTTCAGTTCGCCCTGCAGGCGGCTCGACACGGCTTCGTCCAGCGCCATCAGCGCCTTGTCGGTGCAGGCCATCATGGTCGAGGCCATCGCACTGACCGTCAGCTTGCCGTCGGCCAGGGTGTAGCCGCCGCCCATGCGGTTGCAGGTGTTGCTGACCGACAGGCGGCCATCAGCGAAGTCTAGGGTGACCGGCTTGTCTTCGCGGGCGAACAGCGCGTCGATGCGCTTGCCGTCGGCGCCGGTGGCCTGCTGCAGCAGCCAGTGCTGGCTCTGCAGGCGCTGCGCATCCAGGTGCGCCAGCGTCTGCTGGTCCGCTGCCTTGGTCGCGGCCGGGGCCACGTCGTCGCCGCCATTGCCGGCCGGGGCCGGGGTCTGGCTGCAGGCGGCCATCAGGGCCAGCGGGAGGAGCAGGGTGAGCTTGCGGTTCATGGTGATTCTCCTTGGGGAACCGTGGGGGAAACGGGGTGGGGCCGGCCATGGGGTTACCGTGCCCCAGTGCTGTTCAGCTGCCGGAGGGCAACCACAGCAGCAGCGCCGCGCCCAGCGCGATGCGGTAGAGGGCGAAGGCGGTGAACCGGTGCGACTTGATGTAGCCCATCAGCCACTTCACTACGACGAAGCCGGTGATGGCCGCGGCAAGGAAGGCCACGCCCACCTCGGTCCAGTTCTCGCTGCCCAGCTGCCCGGCCTTGGCCATTTCCAGGAAGGTGTAGGCGCTGGCGGCGAACATGGTGGGAATGCCGACCAGGAACACGAACTCGGCGGCAGCGGCGCGACGGCTCAGGCCCAGCAGCATGGCCAGGAAGATCGCCGAGGCCGAGCGCGAGGTACCGGGGAACACGCCGGCCACGACCTGCGCCAGGCCCACGCCGATCGCCACTGTCCAGGTCACCTGGTCGCGGTCGGGCAGGCGCGCGGTGTAGGCCTCCACCAGCAGCATCCAGACGCCACCGATGATCAGTGCCCAGGCCACCGGGCTGACCGTCTCCGGCAGCGACCAGCCGGCCTTGCGCACCACCAGGCCGACCACGGCGGTGACCAGGAACGCAGCGCCCAGCTTGAACACGTACTCACGGTTCTCGCGTTGGTTCAAGCCGGTGGCCAGCTGCAGCAGGCGCTGGCGGAACACCAGCACCACGGCCACGATCGCGCCGGCCTGGATGACGATGTTGAAGAAGTCCGAGCGGGCACCCAGCCAGTGCTGGGCGATGAGCAGGTGGCCGGTGCTGGAGATCGGCAGGAATTCGGTCAAGCCTTCGAGGATGCCCAGCAGCAGGGCGGAGAGCAGGTCGGACATGGACGGTGCGGGCACGCGCGGCGGAAGGAAGAAGGTCGAGAGGATAGACGATCCCTGCTGCACCAAACGGGTGCGTCTGTTGGCGGGCGCACCGGTTTGGTGCGCACCGTTCTGCACCGGCGCGGGGCAGCCATATTGAAATCAACGACTTGCGGGTATCGAAAAGTTGGCACGGTCATTGCTGTACCTCAGCAGGCATTCATCCCCATCCGAGGTCGTACCGATGTCCGTGGAAAACGTTGAGAAGCTGATCAAGGACAACCAGATCGAGTTCGTCGATCTGCGTTTCGTGGATATGCGTGGCGTCGAGCAGCACGTCACCTTCCCGGTCAGCATCGTCGAACCGTCGCTGTTCGAAGAAGGCAAGATGTTCGACGGCAGCTCGATCGCCGGCTGGAAGGGCATCAACGAATCGGACATGGTGCTGCTGCCGGACCCGTCCAGCGCCTACGTCGACCCGTTCTACGCCGATCCGACCATCGTGATCAGCTGCGACATCCTCGATCCGGCCACCATGCAGGCCTATGGCCGCTGCCCGCGCGGCATCGCCAAGCGTGCCGAGGCCTACCTGAAGTCCTCCGGCATCGCCGAAACCGCGTTCTTCGGCCCGGAGCCGGAATTCTTCATCTTCGACTCGGTCCGTTTCGCCAACGAAATGGGCAACACCTTCTTCAAGGTCGACTCGGAAGAAGCGGCGTGGAACAGCGGCGCCAAGTATGACGGCGCCAACAGCGGCTACCGTCCGGGCGTGAAGGGCGGCTACTTCCCGGTTCCGCCGACCGACACCCTGCACGACCTGCGCGCGGAAATGTGCAAGACCCTGGAACAGGTCGGCATCGAAGTGGAAGTGCAGCACCACGAAGTGGCCACTGCGGGCCAGTGCGAGATCGGCACCAAGTTCAGCACCCTGGTGCAGAAGGCCGACGAGCTGCTGCGCATGAAGTACGTCATCAAGAACGTCGCGCACCGCAACGGCAAGACCGTCACCTTCATGCCCAAGCCGATCGTCGGCGACAACGGCAGCGGCATGCATGTGCACCAGTCGCTGTCCAAGGGCGGCACCAACCTGTTCTCCGGTGACGGCTACGGTGGCCTGAGCCAGCTGGCGCTGTGGTACATCGGCGGCATCTTCAAGCACGCCAAGGCCATCAATGCCTTCGCCAACTCGGGCACCAACAGCTACAAGCGCCTGGTGCCGGGCTTCGAGGCGCCGGTGATGCTGGCCTATTCGGCCCGCAACCGTTCGGCCTCGTGCCGCATTCCGTGGGTGTCCAACCCGAAGGCGCGCCGCATCGAAATGCGCTTCCCGGATCCGATCCAGTCCGGCTACCTGACCTTCACCGCGCTGATGATGGCCGGCCTGGACGGCATCAAGAACCAGATCGACCCGGGTGCACCGAGCGACAAGGACCTGTACGACCTGCCGCCGGAGGAAGAGAAGCTGATCCCGCAGGTCTGCTCCTCGCTGGACCAGGCGCTGGAAGCGCTGGACAAGGACCGCGAGTTCCTCAAGGCCGGCGGCGTGATGAGCGATGACTTCATCGACGGCTACATCGCGCTGAAGATGCAGGAAGTGACCAAGTTCCGCGCGGCCACCCACCCGCTGGAATACCAGCTGTACTACGCCAGCTGACCGGGCGCGATGGCGGTGGGTCCCCCCTCCCACCCGCCGCCATCGCTTCCGTTCTCGCGGCTGGGGAGCCGCAAGGCGGGCGCAGGCCCGCCGTTGTAGAGCGGGTCGCTGGCCCGCTGCAGTACAGCGGACTGCCGGTCCGCTGAAACAGGGGCAAGAGAGACCGGATACGCGACCAGGGCCGCCCTCCCTCCCGCGTCGGTCGTGCAAGGAGAGAGGCACGGCCGTCCCGGCCCTGTACGTGTCCGGTGCAACAGCCACGGTCATCACCTGATGACCCGTGGTTGCCTGATGCCAACGCGCGCTGGCGCGCTGGCCCCATCCACCCTCGGGACATGCGCATGAAACTGATCTCCGCCATCATCCGACCGTTCAAGCTCGACGAGGTCCGCGAGGCCCTGTCCGATGCAGGCGTGTCGGGCATCACCGTGACCGAAGTGAAAGGTTTCGGTCGCCAGAAGGGCCACACCGAGCTGTATCGCGGCGCCGAGTACGTCGTCGATTTCCTGCCCAAGATCAAGATCGAAACGGTGGTCACCGACGAGCGTGCCGACGCGGTGATCGAAGCGATCCAGTCGTCGGCAGGCACCGGCAAGATCGGTGACGGCAAGATCTTCGTCACCGCCGTCGAACAGGTCATCCGCATCCGCACCGGCGAAATCGGTGCCGACGCGCTGTAACCCCCTTCCGGAGACTCCCCCAATGAAGATGCGCCTTCTCACCGGGTGGCAAGCCCGGTTCCACCTGGTGTGCCTGTTGATGCTGCTCAGCGCGCTGGCCGCCGGTGCGTGGCCGGGCAGCGCCCATGCCCAGGCACAGGTGTCGCCGCTGCCGAGCGAAACCGTGGCGGTCGAGCCGCTGCACGATCCGGCCGCCACCGCCGCTGCGCCGGCCGTGGCCGAAGCGGCCGCCGCCTATGATCGTGGCGACGTCGCCTGGATGCTCACCTCCACGTTGCTGGTGCTGCTGATGGTCGTGCCGGGCCTGGCCCTGTTCTACGGCGGGCTGGTGCGTTCGAAGAATGTGCTGTCGGTGCTCAGCCAGATCCTGGTGGTGTTCTCGCTGGTGCTGCTGCTGTGGGTGGCCTACGGCTACAGCGCGGTGTTCAGCGCGGGCAATCCATTCTTCGGTTCGTTCACCGAATTCGCCTTCCTCAAGGGCTTCACGCCCGACTCGGTGGGCAACACGCCGATCAAGGGCCTGCCGGACTACCTGTTCGTCGCCTTCCAGTCGACCTTCGCCGGCATCACCACCGCGCTGATCGTCGGTGCCTTCGCCGAGCGCATCAAGTTCCGTGCGGTACTGCTGTTCTCGGCACTGTGGTTCACCCTCAGCTACATCCCGATGGCGCACATCGTCTGGGGCGGCGGCTACCTGGGTGAGCTGGGCGCGATCGACTTCGCCGGTGGCACCGTGGTGCACATCAATGCGGGCGTGGCCGGCCTGGTCGGCGCGTGGTTCGTCGGCAAGCGCCTGGGCTACGGCCAGACCGCGCTGAAGCCGCACAACGTGCCGTTTACCTACATCGGCGCGATGCTGCTGTGGGTGGGCTGGTTCGGCTTCAATGCAGGTTCCGCCGCCGCCGCCGATACGGTGGCCTCGCTGGCCTTCCTCAACACCGTGCTGGCCACCGCTGCCGCGGTGCTCGGCTGGACGCTGGTGGAAGCGATCGGCAAGGGCAAGCCGTCGGCACTGGGCGCGGCCTCGGGTGCGGTGGCCGGCCTGGTCGGCATCACCCCGGCCTGCGGCACGGTCGGCCCGCTCGGCGCGATCGTGATCGGCTTCGTCGCCGGCGTGGTCTGCGTGTGGGGCGTGACCGGCCTCAAGCGCCTGCTCAAAGTGGACGACACGGCCGACGTGTTCGGTGTGCATGGTGTCGGCGGCATCGTCGGCGCGATCCTCACCGGCGTGTTCAGTGCACAGTCGCTGGGCGGTACCAAGGCCGATCTGGATATCGCCCACCAGGTGTGGGTGCAGGTGGTCAGCGTCGGCTTGACCGTACTGTGGTCGGCGGTGATGACCGCGGTCATCCTGCTGGTGGTCAAGGTCGTGGTCGGCCTGCGCGTGACCGAAGAGGCCGAACGCACCGGCCTGGATGTGACTTCGCACGGCGAGTCTGCCTACGAGGCCTGATGCATGATGGGCGGCCCTGCGGGGCCGCCTTTTGCGTTTGGTCGGTGCCAGGCTTGCCTGGCACTGCTCCTGCTCTGGTGGGTGCCGACCGTTGGTCGGCACGGCCGGAGTGGCGCATCCACGCATGGCGTGGATCTACCGCATCCTCTCTGGTGGGTGCCAAGCTTGGTTGGCACGGCGGCATGCATCATCGGGCCTGATCGCGCACAATCGGGCCATGCACCCGATCCGCACGTCCCTGATGCTCTCGGCCTGCCTGCTGGTGGCCGCCTGCGCCTCCACGCCGCAGGAAACCCGCAACCCGCTCGCCACCTGGGTGCCGTCACCCAACCAGAACGCGCGCACGCCGGTCATCATCGTCATCCACCACACCGAGCAGAAGTCGGTGCAGCAGAGCCTGCATACGTTGCGCACCGCCAACAGCGGTGGACCGGTCAGTGCGCACTACCTGATCGGCGCCGATGGCCATCGTTACCAGCTGGTCGCCGATGAGCGCCGTGCCTGGCACGCCGGGGCCGGGCGCTGGGGCACCATCACCGATCTCAATTCGGCCTCGATCGGCATCGAACTCGACAACGATGGCCGCAGCCCGTTCAGTGCGGCACAGATCGAATCGCTGATCGTGCTGCTGCGCGACCTCACCACGCGCCTGAACATCCCGCCGCGCCAGGTGATCGGCCATGCCGACCTGGCGCCGACGCGCAAGCAGGATCCGAACCGCTTCTTCCCATGGCAGCAGCTGGCCGAGGCCGGCTTCGGCGTGTGGCCGCGCGCGGCCGACGGCGCGGCACCGGAAGGATTCGACGCGTGGAATGCGCTGACCCGCTTCGGTTATCCGCTCGACAACCGCGAAGCCACCGTCGCCGCCTTCCACCGCCGCTTCCGTGGCCGCGACGACCTGCCGAAGACGCTGGATGCCGAGGACGCCCGCATCCTGCATTCGTTGCTGCTGCAGATACCGTGACCCCGCGCATGAACGCTTGACCCCGCGCTGGGTTGCCGCCCAGCGGCCGGCACTCCACCATGGCGGCATGATCGATTCCGCTACCTTCTTCAAGCGCATGCACTGGACCCTGTTGGCAGCGGTGGTGCTCGCAGGCTGCTCCACCACCGCTCCGCGCGCAGGCTCCGAAGCGCCCACGCCGACCTCGCCGCCGGCGGCCACTTACGCCAAGGTCGACTGGAAAGCCCTGCCCGCAGTCTCCGATGCTGATCTGCAGGCCGGCTTCGTGGCTTGGCGCAGCAGCTGCGCCCGCCTGAAGAACGACGCTGTCTGGGCCAAACCCTGCGCCACCGCCGCCGCGGTGTCAGACAAGGACCCGGCCGCGATCCGCCAGTTCCTGCAGCGCGACCTCGATGCCTACGCGCTACGTGCCGGTGGCCATCAGGCCGACGGGCTGATTACCGGCTACTACGAGCCGATCTACCCCGGCAGTCTTACCCGTACCGATAAGGCCACGGTGCCGGTGTACGGCACGCCGGATGATCTGGTGGTGGTGCAGCTGGAGAGCCTCTACCCGGAACTGAAGGGCAAGCGCCTGCGCGGGCGCGTCGAAGGCAAGGTGCTCAAGCCCTATGACGACGCCGGCACCATCGCGGCCAAGGGCGCCAAGGCGCCGGTGCTGGCCTGGCTGACCGACCCGATGGACCTGCAGCTGCTGCAGATCCAGGGGTCCGGCCGCGTGCGCCTGGCCGATGGCAAGCAGGTGCGGCTGGCCTACGCGGAACAGAACGGCCACCCCTACCGTGCGATCGGCCGTTGGCTGGTGGACCAGGGCCAGCTGAAGAAGGAAGACGTCACCATGGACGCCATCCGCGCCTGGGCACGGGCCAACCCCGCGCGCGTGCCGGAACTGCTGCGCAGTAATCCCAGCTACGTGTTCTTCGTGCGCACCCCGGACAGCCCGGAAGGCCCGCGCGGTTCACTGAATGTGCCGCTCACCGCCGGTTACAGCGTGGCAGTGGACCGCACCGTGGTGCCGCTGGGCAGCCTGCTGTGGCTATCCACCACGCGCCCGGACGGTAGCCCGGTGGTGCGCCCGGTGGCCGCGCAGGACACCGGCGGCGCCATCGCCGGTGAAGTGCGCGCCGACCTGTACTGGGGCAGCGGCGACGCCGCCGGCAAGCTGGCCGGCGACATGAAGCAGAAGGGCAACATCTGGATGCTGTGGCCAAAGGGCGTGCCCCTGCCGAACTGAACCAGCAGGGGTCGGATCCCTTCCAAAGGAAAGGGCTCTGACCCCGGATGCCTGATAATGGCGCCATTCCGTACTTTCCGGCCGCGCCTGCGGCCAGGGCTCCTGCAATGACCTACGCAAAGCACACCGCAAAATCCGGCGCGAAATCGGCCGCAAAGAAGTACTACAAGCACTGGGCCGAATCGGGCCTGGGCAAGGGCAATGTGCTGATGGAAGCGCGCGGCGAGAAGATCGTGCGGCAGGTGGAAATCTACGGGACCAAGATGGTCTGGGCCGACGAGCATGCCCACAGCGACGACCGCTTCCTGCTGGCCGACCAGCCAGTGTCGTTCCTGGATTTCGACGAGGACGACGAAATTTCCGCGCGTGAATTCGAAGCCGCCTGGAAGAAGGCACGGGAAGCCACCGGCTACCCGGTGTAATCCCCCCGGCACCCGCCCTTGTAACGCCGAGCCTTGCTCGACGCCGCAAAAATCGGGCGCGTGAAATGTTATATGATTACATTTCACCGTATCCGCCCCTTCCCATGAAGACTCCTACCCTGGTGGCCGCCCTCGCGGCCGCACCGTTCGCCCCTGAAGCCTTCGCACAGTCGGCCGACGCCGCGCTCACTCTCGGCAAGGTGCAGGTGCACCAGCACGGCGAAGGCCAGCTCAGTGCGCATCAGGTACTGACCTCGGTGGATGTCCTGGGTGCAGACCAGATCGAAAACCGCAACGTCTCGCACAGCTGGGAACTGCTCGGGCAGATGCCCGGCATCCAGCTCACCGAAACCCGGCAGGGCGCCGAATCGGGCAAGGTCAGCTTCCGCGCCTTCAACGGTGAGGGCTACCTCAATGCCATCAAGACGCTGATCGATGGCATCCCCAGCAACGTCAACAGCGGCAACCAGCGCTTCATCGACATGCTGTTCCCGCTGGATATCAGCTACATCGAAGTGGTGCGCGGTACCAACGACCCGCGCTACGGCCTCCACAACATCGGCGGCAACGTGAACTTCGGTACGCGCCAGGGGGGCAGCTACACCGATGCGCGCCTGGCCTACGGCAGCTACAACACCCGTGATGCGCAGGTGGCGATTGGCCGCGAAGCCGACGGCTTCGCGCAGAACTATTTCGTCGGCACCCAGGCCAGCGACGGCTACCGCGACCACGACACCTCGAAGAAATATTCGCTGGGCGGCAAGTGGTTCTACGGCTCGCTGGACGACGGCCTGCGCGTGGGCCTGACCGCCCGTGCGTACCACCACGAAGCCGACGAACCCGGCTTCATGACCGCCGACGAGCTGCGCACGCACCGCAGTGGCAGCGAGCTGCGCAACGGCAACGATGGTGATGACCGCGACATGCGCCAGCTTGCCGCGCACTTGGACATGAAACTGTCCGACGCACTCACCCTTGGCACGCGGCTGTACTACAACCGCTACGAAGACGACCGCCGCGTGACCTTCAGCGACCTGCCCACCGGCAACCTGCCGCGCCAGCGCCGCGTATGGGACGAGCGGCAGCATGGCCTGCTCAGCACGCTCACCTGGCAGGCCAGCCCCACGCTCACCGTCGAGGGTGGCCTGAACTACGAGCAGCAGGACAACGGCTACCTCCGCGAGCGCTACGCCTACGCTGAACCCACCGATTTCAGCCAGCCCCCCGCGCGGGTGCAGAACAATGATCGCCACAGCTTCGACAACTGGGGCGCCTACGTGCAGGCCGTCTACCAGCCCGTCGAGGCCTGGAAGATCGTGCCGGCCTACCGCGTCGACCGTTTCAGTGGCCGCACCCACCTGATGAACGGCCTCAGCGGCCGCCTGCAGGACTACGGCAGCATCGGCCAGCCCAAGCTGAGCGTCATCCACAGCCTGGGCCAGACCACCCATGTCTACGCGAACTGGGGTCGCACCTTCCAGGTACTGACCGGCTCCACCGCACCGGCCTACCTCACCCCAGGGCAGGCACCGATGCAGCCGTCCACCAACACCGGCATGGAGCTGGGCCTGAAATTCCAGCCGTTTGCCGGCAGCCAGGCACGCCTGGCGGTGTGGCAGCAGGACGCGGAAAACGAGGTGTCCAACATGCCGGCCACCGGCACCACGGTCACCCTGGGCAAGACCCGCCGGCGCGGCGTGGATGCGCAGCTGAGCCTGCAGCTGGGCGAAGACTGGACGGTGTGGGCGTCGCACGCCTACCAGGAAGCGAAGATCACCCGCGACGACCGCGATGCCAGCATTTCACTGCAGGGCCGCGAAGTGGCCGCCACCCCGCGCCATATCAGCAACCTGGGCGTGGATTACCGCGCCCGTGATGCGCTGCGGTTGGGCCTGCAGGCACGTGCACAGGGCGATTACTACCTGGAAGAACGCAACGTGGCCGGCAAGTTCGGTGGTTTCGCCGTGCTCGACCTCAGCGCGGCCTACCAACTCACCCCGCGTTTCAGCGTGGACCTGCAGCTGAAGAACGTGACCGGCCGCGAGTACGCCTACGCCTGGTACGACAGCTTCTTCTGGGACAGCGCCCGCCCGATGTTCTCGCCGGCGCCGGGCCGCAGCGTGTTCGTCGGCCTGAACATGAAGCTGTAATCGGCCACGCACCCGGTAGTGGTCGAGCCTGCTCGACCTGCGGCAGGGGTCAGAGCCCTTTCCAGGCGGAAAGGGATCCGACCCCGGACCCCGCAGCGCATGCGGTCAGATCCCTTTCCGCGAGGAAAGGGCTCTGACCCCGAACCCCGCGTTTTGCACTACATTGGTGCAAT
>NZ_JBHHMJ010000090.1:0-29395 GCF_042136455.1 Stenotrophomonas sp. 3diitr2024 | reverse complement strand
CTGCAGGTGCCGGCCAGCGGCCGGCACTACCGCTACAGCTTCAGCATCATCCGCAGCAGGTACATCAGCAGCGGCAGCGCACTCAGCACTGCACCGCCGATGCCGATCCACGGCCAGCGCTCACCGCGCACGCGCGAGGCTACGGCCAGGCCGCCGCCCACCAGCGCCGCACCCAGCACGCCCACGCCCAGCCCTGCGGCCATGCCATTGCCACCCGCAGCGACCGCTGCCTGTGCCACCACGGTGCCTGCCCCCCACCCCACTGCAATACCCAGCCAACTGGCCACGCCGCACCACGGTGCCTTGCCCTGCGCCATCCGAAAACCCCTGTGTCCTTGCCGAATTTCTGTACGGGCCACGCCCGCATGCCGCCTACACTAGCCGCACCTGCCCTGTAGGGACATCCCATGCGCACGCTCCGCCTGCTGCTGCCCGGTGCCCTCCTGCTGCTGACCGCCGCCTGCAGCGGTGACGCCGGGCTTCCGTTTTCCACCGACCCGCTGCAGGGCTGCTTCGCCACCAGCGCGCGCAAACCCGCCGACTTCCGCATCGACAAGGAAGGTGGCCAGTACTTCGTTTCCTTCAGCCGTGGCGAGCAGTGGCAGCGCGAACCCAATGCCCTGCACAAGGCCACGTCCAGCGAGATCAGCCGCTACTTCCGCGACGACGCCGACCAGATCGACAGTGCGCTTATCCGCATGGCCGGCGGCTTCGGCATCTTCCACTTCAACAAGGACGCGACGTTGAAGGGCAAGGCCAGCGATAGTGACTACATGGCGTTGATGCTGATCGGTGCTGGGCCGGTGTATGCGGTGAAGTGCATTTGAGCAGACGTTTGCGACAGCTTCTTTCGTGGTTAACAGTATGAAACATAAGGAAATTTTCAAAACAACGATAACTGGATAGGTATCTCGTCGGGCGACCAGAACTCAGTTCAGCATCAGCTCTCCATCCCAAAAGAGGAGCTGAGACATGAAGTTGAAGCAATTCGCCTTTTTGATAGCGGCCTTTCTGCCCGCGACCGCCATTGGCGCTAGCGAGCGCCTAAGCATAGATGTCGTAGTCGCGAATCCAGACGGAAGTGTCAGCGTAGATAGGACAAGCAGCTGGCCAGACTTCAATGGCGGCATCCTGGACGTGACACAGCGCCTGAAACAAGATGATTTTGGGAGACTCAGCTATCGCTATGAAGACCAGAGTAGAGCCACGCAGCTCTATCACCAAGCCTATTGCGAGTCGGTGGAAATGACACCCTCAAGCGGGACCATGACGTTGTCGGGTCCCTCCACCGGCTGGTCTTGCTACAGCGATGATCCCGCGCCCCTGCCGACCCTGTGAAAAGTATTGATTGGGCAACGGCGACTGCACCAAGTGGTCGGGTACCCGTTGGTCAGAATATCTTTCCCATTGGGAGCGGGAGTTGGGAGAGCTCTATTGGCGGCATGAGACGTTCAACCCTCAGCGTGGACAATGGACGCTGTATTGCACAGGAAATCGACCACTACGCTGGGCCGTTCAGAGGCAGAACCCAGTTTGGCGTCAATTGCTATTTTTCGCAGTCCAAGTTTGCAAACACCATGATGGAGACCTGCATCCCCAAGCAATGTGCCACCAATAGAGGGACGATCTTCGCTCAATAGCTCCTAGAGGGAGATGCCCATGCCCAAAGGCAGGGCATTTCTCGTCCATGCATCAACGCCATCTACTCACTGGCAAAGGACTGACGAAATGATATTCAGTCTTGGATATTGGAACATGCTGCCCCTCCTGCTGATGGCCGGTGCAATACAGTCTCAGGGGGCCTATGACGAAGTCCGGCAGCTGCCCGATGGCCAGACTCTGATCATGCGCACCCTGGACTGGGATCTCGGTGATGGTCGCCATGAGCGCGTTACCGTGCATTGGCTGCTGCAGGAGGACGGCCGCATGCGCTACGACTTCGATCGGCAGCCACCGCAAACCCAGGAGGCCCATCGTCGATCGTGCGCGCGGCAGGGCATGCAGCCGTCGCGTGGCGTCGGCATGATCGCGGGGGAAGGGACCACACACGGTTACAGCTGCACCAGCGCTAGCGTCGGGCCCACGCCCGACACCTCCCTGCCTGCATCCACGCATGGCGTGGACCTGCTTTGACATCGGCTTGGCTCTACAACAGCTGCGGTACCATGCCCTCCCCCGAACCGCCCCGGTACCCGCCGTGCCCCATTACACCGGCCCCCTGCTGACCCGCGACAGCGCCGATACCCTGCGCCGTGCCCGTGACAAGGGCGCCGCCGACTGGCAGGGATCGCTTGACCTCGGCCGCAGCCAGGACAGCGTGGCGCTGGATGCGGACGGCTTCCACTTCCGGGGCCAGCCCTACCCTTGGCCGGGCAAGCTGAAGGACCGCACGCTGTACTACTGGGATGGCGAGGAATTCGCGCCGATCTCGCGCTACAGCGGCTCGCTGATCAAGCTGGTGCCCACCGAATGGGGCGTACCGACCTTCGAGATCGACGGCATCAAGATGCTGCCGACCTCGAAGCTGTCGCCGTTCGAGGATGCACGCCGCAAGGTGGAGCTGGTCGCCCCGGCCGGCAAGGTCATCCTCGATACCTGCGGTGGCCTGGGCTACTTCGCCGCCTGCGCGCTGGAGGCCGGTGTCGGCCAGATCCGTTCATTCGAGAAGAACGCCGATGTGAAGTGGCTGCGCACGCTCAACCCGTGGTCGCCGGATCCAGACTCGGCTGCCGCCGGTGGTCGCCTGCAGTTCAGCCACGGTGACGTTTCGCAGCAGATCGAACGGGTGGCCAGCAACAGTGTCGACGCAATCCTGCACGACCCACCGCGCTTCGGCATCGCCGGCGAGCTGTACTCGCAGGTGTTCTACGACCACCTCGCCCGCGTCATCCGCAAGGGCGGTCGCCTGTTCCATTACACCGGCGCGCCGAACAAGCTGACCAGCGGCCGCGACGTGCCGCGTGAAGTGGCCAAACGCCTGGAAAAGGCTGGTTTCAAGGCGGAACTGGCGCTCGACGGCGTGCTGGCCGTCAAGCGCTGAGCCTCACTCCGAATCAACCTTGGCCAGCTTCATCACCCACGCCGGCACCTCCGGTTCGCCGGCGTAGAAGTCCTTCGGCTTGTTCTCCGCCATCGCCCAGCGATGCAGCCAGCTCGGGCCATAGCGGCCGTTGTAGCCTTCCGCACCCCGCGCATACGCCGGGTCACGCATCGCTTCGTCCAGTGAAATGAAGCGATAGCCGCGGCGCTTCGTGGCCGCCACCAGTTCGGCAAAGGTGGCCGCATTGAGCTCGTTGGCGTGCATCAGCCACACCTGCGGCAGCGCGTACCCCAGCAGCGCCTGCGACTGCTTCTCGTAGTAATCCAGCTTGTTCAGCATGTACGGCACGTAGCCCTTGCGCAGCTGCGCCAGCGTCGCGTCACGCGCCGGCGAATCCGCCTGCTCGTTCATCACGTTGGCATAGGCGAACGCCCACACCCATTCCCCGTTGTCCACCGTCACCGGTGCCACGCGATAGCCATGCTGCTTGAAGAACGCCTCCATCTGCACGCGCTCATCTGCGGTGCGCCCGGCGCGCAGGTAGGGGTGGCGCATCCACTGTGGCGCCTGCCCCTTCTCGGCCAGCAGCGGCCGCAGCACCGTTTCGCCGCGCAGGAAATCCTGCTGGAACGCCGCCACGCCCTTCGCATTCAAATCCATGTGCGAGTACGTGTGGTTGCCCAGCACATAACCCGCATCGCGCCAGTCGCGCAGCATCTGCACCCGCGCCGGCTGCACCTGTCCATTCACCTCAAGCTTGTTCTCATTGACGAAGCCCACCACCGGCACGCCGGCCTCGCGCAGCTGGGCCATCAACGCTTCGTGCCACGCCTGCAGATCCGGCGGCACGATCTGGTCCAGCCGTGCCCATGGCAGATCATCGATGGTCACCGCGATACGACGGTCCACCTCGGCGGCGTGTACGGCCAGCGGACACAGCAACAACGGCAACGCACGCAGCAACAAGCGCATCGGGTCTTCCCTGGAGTGGCGAGGCGTCGACTGTAGCGCGATTGCCGCGCGCCGCCGAGCGTGTGCCCTGCATGTCTCGGATCCGGTCAGCCGCGGAGGCCCGTCAGGCCACTGCCGATCGTGCCACCCGGGCCCGCACGATCGCCCGCCACAGGGAGATGCCGCCCACCATCGTCGCCATCAACAACGCCACCAGCACCAGCGCCAGGTCGTCCGGATTGCGCATCAGCGTTGCGTTCTCACGCGTCAGGATGTGGAACACCACGGACTGCGCCTGCACCAGCGGGGTATCGCCCTCCGCCCCCAGGTCCATCAGGCATGCCGTGGGTGACAAGCGCGCCACGCTGTTCCATGCGTTCTCGTACAGGTGCAGCGTCCACCCGGCCAAGCACAGTGCGCCGCCATGCAGCAGCAGCAGCGCCACGTTCGCCGTGCGCAGCCCATCGCGCAGCCACAGCGCGCGGCTCGCGCACACCGCCATCGCACCCAGCAGCGCCAGCACGATGCCCGCCAATGGAATCCAGCTCAATGGCTGCCAGTCGTCCAATGCACCGGCGCGCGCCATCACCTGTTCGGCCATCTGCAACCGCGCCTGCTCATCCGGGCCACCGCACGCCGCGGTGATCGGCTCCAGCAGCAGGTCGACGCGGCAATGGAAGAATCCGGAAGCCAGTGCAACGGACAGCAACGCGACCAGCTGCAGCATCAGCAGGATCGGCCCCTGCCCACAGATGCGGCGGATTCGGGAGGTGGCAGCGCTCATCGGTTCATCCATGACAGCAAAGAGCCATCCTAACCAAGCAGTTCGCACGTGTCGGCTGGCGGATGCGACACACACTACGCAGCGCCGTTACGATGGCACGGTTGTTTGAATGCGAATTTTCCTTGGTGTTCCCGATGGTGATGCTGTACCTGATCGTACGAACGCTGCTGCCCCTGCTGGCATTCGTGCTCGCGTGGTGGCTGCTCGCGCGCCTGATCGACGCGCGCGTCGCCCGGCTGCCACGCGTCCCGTTGAACCTGCCGGCGCACAGCACCAGCCCGCGCAGGAAGGATCGGCGCATCTACGCGCGCAAGCTGCGGCGCAAGCCGGGGCTGCGCACGGCGACCCGCGCCGCCGCCGCGCCGCGCAGTTGGCGCCTCGCCGCAGCTGTCCTGTCGATAGGCGTGCTGGCCGCCACTGTGGTCGCCATCCCCGATGGTGCGCGCTTCCAGGTGATGGTGGGCAATGTCATTGGCTACCCGGGAACGATCATCGAGGTGCGGGTTCCCGCAGCAGCACAGCCTGTCGTGCTGCAGGCATGGCGCCCCGTACTGGCACACCTGGGAAGGCCCGTAGCGATGCGCTATCCGATCGCTCGCACCGGCGGCGAGCATGAAGCCCATGCGGTGGTGCCCACCCAGATCCGTCAGCAGGGCGACCAGCTGCAGGTGGCCATCGCGCTGCCGGTGGACAGCGACGTACTGCGTGCCGAACTGGCGCGACAGGCAGGATTGCCGGTCGAGGCGATCAACGTGCAGAGGCGCGACGTAGCGCCATGGCGGGAGTCGGGCTGGCGGCCACTGCCCGGCCCGTAGCGCCGAGACCATGCTCGGCGGCCCTTTGCCCCTTCCCCGGAAGGCACGCGCTGCGCGCGCCAGCCGAGCATCGGCTCGGCTCTACATCAAGCCCACACCCAACCTGTGAATCACGACCCACGCGGCAGCTTCGCCGCCCACATGTTGTCCACCAGGTTCGGATAGCGCCGCCCGTTCTCCTCCGCCCGCTGCCGCGCCGCGGCCTTCTGCGCATCCGACAGCGGTTGCGACGTCTGGCCCTTGGGGTTGGGCTTCTTCCACGGGGGTGTTCTGGTCTGGCGCATGGCCGCAGCTTAGCGCTTCAGGAAGTTCAGCAGGGCCAGATTGAAGCGGTCGGCGTGGCTGGTGTTGCAGCCATGTGGCGCGCCTTCCAGGATCACCACTTCGCTGCCCTTGATGGCCTTGTGGGTACGCTGCCCAGAGCCCTCGAACGGCACGATGGCGTCACTGTCGCCGTGCAGGATCAAGGTCGGCACCGTGATCTTCTTCAGGTCATCCCGGAAATCGGTCGTGGCGAACGCCTTCATGCAGCCCAGCGCCGCCGCCTGGTCGGATTGATGGCACAGCGCGATCGCCGCCTGGCGCGTCTCCTCGGTGACCATCAACTGGCCGTTGGCGCTGAAGAAGTCGCGGGTGAAGCCATCGAAGAACGCTTCGCGGTCCTTCTCCAATCCGCTGCGCATTTCATCGGCCTTGGCCTGCGTCAGTGGACCTTCCGGATTGTCGTCGCTGCGCAGCAGGAACGGTGGCACAGCGGCCGCGAACACCACACTGTGCAGGCGATCCTGGCCATGGTTGGCCACGTAGCGCGCCACCTCGCCGCCGCCCATCGAGAAACCGACCAGAGTGACGTCGCGCAGGTCACGTTCCTCGATCAACCCCGCCAGGTCCGCCGCCAGCGTGTCGTAGTCATAACCTTCGGCCGGCTTGTCAGAGCGGCCAAAGCCACGCCGGTCGTAGCTGATCACCCGGTGCTGCGCGTCGCGCAGGATCGACACCTGCGTCTTCCAGGCATCGGCGGACAGCGGCCAACCGTGAATCAGAATGACCGGGCGGCCATCGCCACCGGTGTCTTCAACGTGCAGGCGGACGCGGGAAGCAGGCATGGGCGCTCCTGTGGAAGGGAAGGAGTGCAGGCTAATGGCCGTCACCTGTGGCGGCCGTGAGGGAATCCCGGCCGCTCATGACATCCCCTGCACAGGCAACGGCCTCAAGGCTGGAACCGGGCCGCCAATATGGGCATTCATTCCGTGGCAGGGCCGTTTCGTCGGAAGCCGGCTGCAGTGGCCCAAGCGCCATGCGAGCCTGCGTGAACCCTCCTTGGAGCTTCGCCATGCTGCTGCTCACCCTCCCCCTGCTGGCCGCCGGCCTCGCCGCCGCACCCGCGCCCTCCGATGACCTGCGCGAGCAGATCCGCCAGGCCGACACCCAGCTGTTCGCCGCCGCCTTCGAGGCCTGCGATGCTGACAAGGCCGCCGCGATGACCACCCAGGACATGGAGTTCTTCCATGACAAGGACGGCAAGTCGGCCAGCAGCCGCGAGGACTTCCGCCACAGCGTGGCCAACCTGTGCAGCAGCGCGCGCGAGGGTGGCTGGCAGCTGCGCCGCGAGCTCGTGGAATCTTCGCTGCAGGTGTTTCCGCTGCACGATGAGCGGGCGCTCGAAACCGGCGACCACCGCTTTTACGAGCGCGGCAAGGACGGCGTGGAACGCTGGACCGGCCAGGCCCGCTTCATCCAGGTCTGGCGCCGCGTGGACGGGCACTGGCTGGCCGAACGGGTGATCAGCTATGACCATCGGCCGGCGGACTGACCTTTCCGGCGCCCTTCACCGGCCGGATCTATACTGGCGGGGTTCACCCCGACCCACCGCTACCGTTCGATCGCCATGGCAGAAATCACCCCCAACCACCCCGACTACGGCCTCAACCAGCAGATCCGTCAGGGCGTGGCCGCACTGGACGCCCAGCATGGCCGTGCGTTCGACCAGACCAGCGAACGCCTGACCGCCAGCCTGACCGTGCTCGCCCGCGAACAGGGCCTGCAGCAGGTCGACCACGTGCTGGTCAGCAACGCCACGGCCCAGCACCCGGCCGGACACAACATCTTCGTGGTGCAGGGCGACCCGGCCAATCCGGCGCACCTGCGCGCGATGATGCCGACCGCGGTAGCGGCGCAGACGCCAGTGGAGCAGTCGATGCAGAAGCTGGGGCTGGGCATGCAGCAGCAGGCCGTTGGGGTGGTGCCCGAACAGCAGGCCCGTGAGCAGGAGCAGCAGCAGAACCCGGCACACCGTCTGGGCTGAGCCGCCGCCACTGTTGTTGGCGACCCAGCGCGTGGACGCCGGCTCGCCGTGGTACTTGCCACCTTAGACCATGCGCGGCCCGGACTGCTCCTGCACCTGGCGCTGCTGCAACGCGTCCTGCGTGCGCACCTGCGCAGACTGGGACAACTGCTCGGCGCGCTCGAACGATGTTTCCGCCGGTGTCTGCGCGGCCACCGCCGTAGGCATGCTGGCACGCAGCTGTGCCGGGTCGTTGCGCTCGCCCTGCACGATGAAGATGTTCTGCGCCACATCCGCCTGCGCAGTACGATCGCTCAACAGCACGTGGTCGACCCGGGTCAGTCCGTTTGCCTTGGCCAGGGCGTACAGGCTGGCGCTGATGTTCTCGCTGGTGGCATCGAAGCTGCGGCCCCGCTCTGCATCAAGCCGGGCCACGCCCTGGTGGATCTGCGAGAGCAGCGGGTTGTTACCGTGCCGGGCCAGACGATCACCGCTTCGTTCGCCCATGCCCTCAGCGTCACTCAGCATGTGTTGCTTGAAACTGCGCTTCGGCATGAGGTTGGTTTTCCGCTGATTGAGCTCGCTGTCCGGAAACGGCGGATCAATGCTGTCCACGCCATGGATGTTGCGCAGCGGTCGGAATCCATCCTTGCCTGCCCCCTTGATGTCCAGGGGAATGCGGACATCCGGAAGAAGCTGCCCAGCAGGACCTCCCAGCGCGTTCACGTCGATACTTCTTTTCCGCCGGATGCCTGCGTGGTTCAAGGCTTCCCAGGTGAAGTCCACGCAGTTGTTGCGCACATCCTGATAGTGCTTGCTGAAGCCGTATTTCTCCGGGTGCGGTGGTGAGGTTGATTACTTCCCTGGCAGTCGGGCGGCGTGTACCCGCAACTGAGCCGAGTAATGCTGCAATTCCGGCGTGGCCTGTACCGTGCGAACCTGTACGCGATAGCGGGTATCAGGCTCCACTGGCAGAGCAACCAGGCTCAGCGTGTACTGGCCGTCACTGCCCATGTGCGGCGACGTATACCGCCATTCGCTGGACGCATGCCATTCCGGAAGCGGCTCTCCCGCGTTGAGTGCCCCCGCCTGGTAGCTGTCGTAGGTGGGAACATCTTTCCAGGCATCAGCGCCCCATTGCTGCAGGGTTACCTCGAACGGGATCCTCATTGTGCCCACGTCAGGCTCGTCGGGCTTGGGCGTCTCTTGGCGCTGCAATTCCAGCTCCACGGCGTAGGTGCGATGTGGGATGTAATTTCGCGCGTTCATCTCGAACTCGAAACTCACCCCTTGACCTGGCTGATCCACGGCGATCGGCTGGGCCAGGTCCAGTGGCTCGGGTGGGACAGGATCACGGGCGGAGCAGGCGCCCAGCCCAGCGCTCAACATGATCAACAGGCCGGCGCGCAACCAGCGGTGATTACCCAGCATGATTCAGATCCTTTGGCTCCCTGCCCTAGGGTTCAACCCTAGCGGGTTGGCGCTCGGCACTGCAACCCGGCAAAGAAAAAGGCAGGGTCGGCACCCTGCCTTCTTCATGCGGCACGCTGCCGGGCGAGCCCGGCGTCAGCGCCTTACAGCTGGATGCGCGCCACGCTCTCGTCAGCGCCCTTGTCATCCTTCTCGCCGTTCTTGATGCTCACGAACAGCACGTTGTTCTTCGCATCCAGCGCCAGGCTGTTCGGGTGGGTCGGCACCTTGTAGGTCGCCACCTTCTGGTAGCTGTCACTGTTGTACGCGGTCACCGTACCGGCTTCGCGATTGGTCACGTACAGGCGCTTACGCGGTGCATCCAGCAGGATGCCGAGCGGGCCGGCATCGGTCGGGATGCTGGCCAGTTCCTTGCCGGTGCTGCGGTCGAGCACCAGCACGCGCTGGCCAGGATGCTTGCTGACCAGGCCGCTGCTCTTGGCCTGGTAACCACGCAGGAATTCCGAGCCCTGGTCGGTCACGAACAGGCGCTTGCCGGCCGGGTCCAGCGCGATGTTCATCGGCTGCTCGGCGGCGATCCTGTGCTGCGCCACCACCTTGTTCGAATCGGTGCCCACCACCACCAGGTCGGCCAGCAGGTTGCTGGTGTAGACGCGCTTGTTGGCCGCATCCAGCGCCAGGCCCGGTGCCTTGGCATTGCCCAGGCCGTCGATGGTGTTGATCACCTTCAGCGTGGTGGTATCGATCACGAACAGCACGCTGCTCACGTCCGGCTGGCTGCTGTGGCCGGTCACGTACAGGCGGTTGGCCGCGCTGTCGACCACCAGCTCGCGCAGGTCATGGGTGTAGGCGGCCTTGCCGTCCTTGCCGGTCTTCTTCTCCATCAGCTGGATGGTGCCGACGGCCTTGTTCTGCGCGGTGTCGACCACGGTCACCGACAGGTCCACGGTGTTGCCCACGTACAGGCGGTTGTGGGCGTCATCCAGGACCACACCAAAGGCCTTGCGCTCCAGCGGAATGCGGGTTTCCACGGCCAGCGTGGCCGGGTTCAGGCGCAGCACCTGGGCCGGGCCGGCGTCATCGCCGAAACCGCCAGAGGAGGCCACGAACACGGCGTTCTGCTTCGGGCTGTAGGCCAGCTCGTACAGGCCCTTGGCCACGGCCTGGCGCTGCACGGCGGTGGTGGCACTGGCGGCGGGCGCGTTGTCGGCGAACGCGGAGGGCACGCCGAGGCTGAGCGAAACGGCAACGGCCAGGGCGGCCGAGCGGAAGAGAGGAGTACGGAACATGCGAGCGTCCTTGAATGGGCACGGGAAGGTGTCCTGGCTCGCTGGGCCGTACTTCGACGGCCCGCCCCGCATCTGTCTGCGCGGGGTGGGCTGGCTGGGGATGCGGGGGAATGGTAGCAGGTGGGGGGCGTGGCGTGCGCCGGCGCGGGCATGGCCAACGCTCGACCTCGATGCTGCGCCCGCCGCTATGCGATCCGTGGGCCGTGGCTCTGCTGAAGCTGCTGCTCCTCCTGCAGGCGCTGCGCGTCTCGCTGCGGCTCATTCAGCTGCAACTGCGCGACCCGATCGAACGAGGCCTCCACCGGTGCCTGCGCAGCAACCTCCGCCGGCATGCTGGCGCGCTGGTGTGCCGGGTCACTGCGGTCCCCCTGCACGATGAACAGCTTCGGTGCGATATCACCGCGCTGCTCGCCCAGCACCACCTCGTCCACGCGCGAGAACTGCTGCTCCTTCGACAGCGCGAGCAGGCTGGCGCTGACATTGCCGTTGCGCGCCCCGAAAGCGCCGAGGTCGGCCACCTGCTGGTGGATCTGGTTGAGGCGGGCATGATCGTCGTGCGCCGGGTCTGCGGGCGTGCCGCTTGCCGCGAGCGTACTGTTGCCGCGCCACTGCTCGCCGTTCTCGGTGAACATCCACTCGCGGAAGGTCTGCTTCGGCATCGGGTTCCACTGCACCTTGTCCAGCTCGCTGCCCTTCACCTGCTGCGGAATGGCGTTGACCGCGCGGATGTTGTCCAGGACCCTGGTGGCGCCCTCGTAGTTGGTGATCTCCCCGGCCAGCCCGACCGGGCGCAGCCCAGCGTGGTTCAGGGCACCCCATGCGAAATCGGTGCAGGCGTTGGAGAAGAAGTCGTACTCCATGTCGAAGCCGTGCTTCTTCGGGTCTGCCGAGAACTCGAGGATGCGGTCGTGCTGCTCCTTGCTGATCTCGATCGTGCGCTCGAAGCGGGGTTTGTCGTAGACCAACACATCCATGTCATCGACTTTGCCCCTGTTCGGCTCGTCCTTGGTGCCTGCGTGGGTGAAACCCATGCTCTCCGGGAAGGGTTCACCCGAACGGCGCAGCGACAGGAACATGTGCCCCGCGAACGAGGGCTCCAGCAGAAACCTGTTTCCCTCAGCATCACGGCCGTAGCGCGGCGTGCCGGGGGCCGCCAGATGAATGGTTACGCTGTAGCGTTCGGCATCGTCCTTGTGCATGTCTACTTTCCTAGTGATTGGTAGCCAACGATCAGTTCTGCTTTCAGGCCTTCCAGCCGGGGCCGATCCTCCACAAGGTCCACCCGCAGAAGGTAGCGCCCGGGTGCAATGCCTCCGACCTGCGCCAACTGCAACGTGCGATAGAGCACCTCTTCAGAGTACAACCCGGCCTCGGCCAAGCTGTTGATGTCCACGCTCCCCGTCGTCAGGTCTGTTACCACGCCATCCTCCCCGATTTTCTGAGAATCGCGTCCATCGCGAGTACGCTGCCAGAGCTGCACAGGACCAGGTGCACCGCCATCAATACGCTCCAGGCGCAGCCGCGTTGGCAGCCGTCCCAGCGTGATCTTCTCCGAAGCATCCAGCAGCCGTCGCGCATCGGTATCCTGCAGCCGCAACCCGATGTTCAGGATCGGAATGGCCGGCTTCTGGGGCGCCGGCAAATCAAACGTGACCTCGGCAATCCGACCGGCCTTCTGCAACTGCACGGCCCGCGTGAGCGGCACAACCGTGCGGGCCTCGGCCTGTGCGCGCGTCAGCAGGGACGGCGCAACCTCAGGCGCTGGTGACGCACGGCATGCCGCCAGCGCGCCCAGCACCGCCAGTACCACCAGCCTCCGCCGAACTGGACGCGTCATTGCTCCTTCAACCGCAGCGAATCGGCCACATCGGTCTTGGCCGCCACCTCGGTGGCGATGCTGGCGCGGCGGTGCCCTGGGTCGTTGCGGTCGCCCTGCACGATGAAGATGCTCTCGGCGGCATGGCTGTTCTGGGTCGGCCTGCTGAGCAGCACGTGGTCCACGCGCGAGAGGTTGTTCTGCTTGGCCAGCACCAGCAGGCTGGCGCTGATGCGTTGGCTGGCGGCATCGAACGGGCGCCCATGCGCGGCATCCAGCTCGGCCACCTTCTGGATCAGCTGCGAGAACAGGCGATGGTCCGGATGCGAAGGGTCCAACAGCGTGCCGGCCACTTCAATCGGCGTCGGCGGCGGCTCATCGCTGGCGCGGTCGCCCTGGCGATGATGCTCGGCCTCGCGCTCGGGCATCGCGTGGTGGGTTTCGGCATTCAGGTCGCTGCCCGGGAACGGCGCGGCAATGCACTGGATCTCCGGCAGGTTGAACAGCACCGCGAACTCGCCCAGGTTGCTGCCGCCATCCAGCGTCGCCGGCAGTGGATGCAGGCCGGCGTAGTGCAGCGCCGCCCAGACGAAATCGCTGCAGCGGTTGATGGTGGCCGGGCGGTCCACATCGAATTCGAACTCGGCCGGTTCCTCGGCGAAATCACGCAGGCAGCCGTAGTGCTCCTCGGTGATTTCCAGGGTGCGGCTGTAGTAAGGGTCCAGATGCTCGTCAGCATCGTCGTGGCGCACCTGTGCGTACTGCACGCCGGTGCGGGTTTCACCCGGCGCGTGGCGCGGTGGCGCGAAGCCGTAGCTGTGGGCCTCGTCGCCCGCAGCGACCTGCAGGTACATGTGGCCGCGCGGCGAGATGCCCCCACTTTTCAGCGCGGTGCCGGGTGCGGCCAGATAAAGGGTTGCGGTGTAGCGTGTTGCCTGCTCCATGCCTGTTCAGCCTTGATGGGTACTGCGGTCCTGGGCGGATGATGGCATAGGTGGGATGGGGGCAGATGCAAGAAGAGAGGACGCCGATCGCGACTTGCTGAATATGTGAGCCAGCGTGCAGTACTGGACCCGGGCGTGAGCAAGGTCCCGGCAACGACTGGAGCTTGCCATTCCACCGTTCTATAGTCGTTCCGGTCATGCAAGGGAATCGCCCATGAGCAGAGCGCCGGCTTGCCGGCTTGCCTCCTTCGCCCTGGTGGCGGTGCTGAGCACCACCGCCTGCGCGAAAGCCCCATCTACGGAAACGGGCCCGAACGACCCCCCCATGTCCGAAGCCGCAACCAGCCCCCGTACGGTGGGTGGACATACCTATACAACGGAGCCCGTAGAGGCACGAGTGGGCCCGCGCCGCTTCATGTTCCCGGCCAACCTCTACTACAACCAGACGGGCCCCCTGGCCGATGGGGGCGTCATGCTCACGGTGTTCTGGCCGGATTTCGATGCAGCGCCTCCCGGTGATCGCCCGGTTCGCAGCTCGCAGGACAGCCGGCGGCAGGTGCTGGTCGAGCTTAGGTACATCGATCGCGTTCCCATCCAGAACTATCTGGCACGTCGGTCCAGTAGTGAAGCCACCAGCGCGCCGGGATCACTGGAGCGAAGGGACCCGGTAGAGAACCTCGCGCTGCGCGTTGCACAACCCGAACGCTGGGGTCTGACGCCGTATGCGATCGACTCATCGTTGATGGCAGCCTATGCAAAGGACTCGGAGGCTGCGCTGGGCAGGCCTTACGTGCACAACCCAGGAATGGAACCAGACTGGTATGTGGCCCGCTCGGCGGAGGGCCAACTGACAACGTTCATCAGCTGCGACCCGGCAGACCGCATTCCTGACGGACTTGTAGTTCAGGGAAAGACACTTGAACGCGCTGGCGAAGGCCAGATCGCAATGTGCCGCCATTCCATCGTGGACGTGGGCGACAGCATCGCCATCGAGATGAACTATGCACGCGTCATGCTGAGCGACTGGCAGCGCCTGGAAACCAGCGTTCGTGATCTTCTGGAACGGTATCGCGTTCAGCCGTGAACGATGGAGGTCCGGGCGCTCTTCATTCGGGTCGAACAGTACCTTCAACACCGTCAGGGACTCACCGATGGGCATCACAACGAAGGAGGCTTCGGCTTTGCTCTACGCCATCATGACCAGATTGCTTCGGCCGCAGCTACCTCGAGCTATGCCGTGCGCAGCTCGCATTGGGGCAATTTCCGGACTGTCGGCCTTGCTCACGCTAACATCTGCATGTGCCCGATCGACGGATACGTCTGCCGTCAATGAACGTGCCGCTGCCGCAGATACGCAGCCTGCCCGCATCTCCATGGCCGAGCTGCAAAAACGCATTCTCGCCTACGCGGATTCGCTCAGGTCAAGAGCGGACATAAGTCCGGACAAGTTTGGCACGGCGATCGGTGTGTCACTCGTGCCAGACGAGAAGGCCAGCATCAGGCACATCGCGAAGGACCTGACAACAACGGACGGCTATAACTATGGGGTTACTTATCTATCGGTTGAGTCGGCACGTGAGTTCCCCAACCAAGAGGTGATCTTCTATCAGCTGGGTAAGCAGCCAGTGACAGATGCTCCGAATGGCGTGTGCTACTGGGAAGCCGAAAGTGCCGGACGAGCGCTCGAAGCCCTCGGATACAGGACCGGAGCAGAAGTGCCATTTCAGAGAGGGGGCATCAGGCAGTACTGGCGCGCGATCAGCGGTGGTAACCAGGGTATGGATGCCAGCCTATTGACGTATCGTTCCAACGAAGGCGATACCGCGAAAACCTGCGTCTACGCGGTCCAGTTCGGAGGGGGAGACAGATGAATACGAACCCCGCTATCGGAAGATTGTCGAGCTGACTTACCCGTGACACTCAGCGTACCGGCGGTGGCGAGGCTGCCTTATTTAGGCCTGCGCAAGTAAGCAACCAGCAGTTCCGGCTGGTACGGCTCAAGCTGTGGCAGAGGGGAGTGCAGTTGCACTTCAACCCGGTATCGGCCCGGCGACGGATTGCGTGCCCATGCGAAGGCCAGCTGTGCATAGTTATCATCGGGTCGTTCCAGCCCAGCATTCTGCAGCGCCAGCACGTCAACATCGTCCAGCCACGCATTTGTCACTCGACCATCGGCGGGGATGGGAATTGTTCTGGCAGGTTCCCCAATGACCCATTCCAGCCGGTGCAAGGGCACGTCCTTCCATCCACTCGATTCCAGGCGCTGCATGGAAACCTTCGCCTGGAACCCGGACGCCCGAACATCGGCCAGTGCCCCAAAAGCCGCGGTGTTATCCGTGCGGTCAACGCGAATGCCGATCATGAGCGTTGGAGAGGAATTTTTGCTGGGAGCAGCCACATCGAACTCGACCGTCAATGGTGCATCCATTGACGAGGTGGGCATGGCTCGCACAAGCGGCACCAGATCCGGACGATGGGCCTCTGCTATCGAGCCTTCGTCGCGAGCCGCATCGGGCCGGCACGCGGTAGCCAGAAGAACGAGTAGTGCTGCGAGCATGCATATCCGGCGCATTCCATGTGGCGTCATCTTCAGTCCTCCGTCCAGGTCGCCAGTGCAGTGCATGCCCTACTCATCCCCCGCTCGCCGCACGAATCTGTATCTCGTGCTGCACCCGCTGATCTTCCAGCTGCTGATCCATCTGATTCGCAAGCGCACGCTGATGCGCTTCACGGCTGACAGAGTCGAACTGTTGCAGTGATTCTTCCACCGATGTCTGCGCCGCCAGCTCGGTCGGCATCGCAGCGCGCTGGTGTGCCGGATTGCTCGGTTCGCCCTGGACCACGAACAGCGTGTGCCCTGCCGGGTGTTCGTGCGTGGCGTTGCTCACCAGCACATGGTCCACCCGTTCCAAGTCGTTGTCCTTGGCCAGCACCAGAAGGCTGACGGTCATCCGTTCGCTGACTTCATCGAAGCTGCGACCGTGCTTGGCGTCCAGCGCTTCCACGCCCTCGCGGATCTGCTGATACAGCGCGTGATCGGGGTGGCCGGGCTGCGTGGGGTCCTGCAGCGCCCTGTTCGGGCCCGATGCCTCATCCGGTGCGGGCGCGGCTGGCTCAAGGCTTGGCGCTATCGTGGGCTCGGCAAGAACAGTGACAGCCGCAGTGACAGGCTGGAGGTCATCCGATGGAGCCAGCTCGGGCTCTGGCACGTGTTGTGCCGCTTCCTGCTCCACAGGCCATGGATCGCGCTCGGGCTCAGCAGGCAGCGGCTCCTTGAAGGGCACCGGTTCACTCTCCTGCACTGCCATGTCCTGCTTTGGAGTGGGAGCAACCGCAGGTGCGACCATCTGCTCCGGTTCCAATGCCTGCTCTGTGCGCTGCGTGGGCATCATCTGCGTTGCCGCATCCAGAGGCGCGGCGACATGTGGCGTCGCGCGCTCAGGTGCGGCCGGTGGTGCCTGCATCGGCCCAGCGGGCTCCGGCGTCTGTGAGGCGGTACGGTTTTCGGTGGGCGCCTCGCTGTTTGGATGGGGCTGAGGTTGGGGCTCCGCCTCACGCCGCGGCGGATCACGCTGCTCGGCGTGCCGCTGAGGCGCGGGCTTGTCCTGTGCCGCGGGCGTAGGCGGTGGCGTGACTGCTATCGCTGGCGGCGCTGCCGCAACTGCCGCAGAAACGACGGGCTGCGCAGTGGCCGGCTCCTCATCCCGGACTTCCGCATTTCCGCCCTGCTCAGATGGCTTGTCACCATGTGCCACCTGCGCGGCTGCTCGTGCAGCCTGTCCTGCATCTACCTGCGCAGCACCCAGCCGATTTGCCTCCTGCATTGCCTGCCGGTACACCTCCTGCTCACCCGCCGACAGCGCTGCAATGCGTAGCTCGGGCGAGTCCGGCAACGGCGCCTGCTCATTGGCACGCGCACGCACCTCATTCCATGCGGCCTGCAGCTCCTGCGTGCTGGTGATCGCGACGGCGCGCGCCACGCCATCCTGACCCACCTGGTAATGGGTGATGGGCCGGGACGCGCCCGCGTTGCCCTCGGCTAAAGGCCCCAGTTCCTGCAGCGTGGGACCCGCAATGCCGTGCTGCTCGCGCGTGCGTGCCGTGGCCAGGGCAATGGCCTGCTCCCACGCCGGGGTCAGCGCGATGCCCGCAGCGTAGTAGCTGTGGCGCAGCTCGTTCTGGTTCACTTCCGCCGCAGATGGCAACCGTCGCGCGTCCAATGCGGCAATGGTCTGGTTGAACTGATCGAGCGACGGCTGCTGGATGGTGCGGGTCAGCTCCAACTCCAGCGCCATGTTGCCCTGCGCGATCTGGCCAGCATGGCTCCATCGCCCTGCTTCGTCGCGCTGGTAGAGCTGGTTGTCCGAGCCCTGGATCGCGTCGGGCCTGGCACGGGCCTGCTCCACCGCTTCCGGCACCAGCGGCACGAAGTCGCTGGCGCGGGTAGCGACGTAGGTCTCCAGATAGCTGGCGGCAATGGCGGCCTTGCCGTTGGCGATGTTGTTCTCGATGCGCTGCACCGCCTCACGATTCAACTCGTTGGCCCGTTCGGGGCTGGCGGTCTGCGTTTCGTACACCCCCCTGTCGTTGGCACCGGACACGCCGATCTTGACCTGCCGCGTCCACTGTTCGGTCTGCGCATCGCGGTGCCAGTTGGGATTGTCCAGACGGCCCTCGCCGTCCTTCGCCGGAATACTGAAAGGATCCTGCGGTGGCGGTGCCTTGCCCAGCGCCAGCTCTACCGCTTTTACATGGGCGTATGCGCCCAGCTCGCGGGCCTTCTCGTAACTGGCGCCCACACTGCGCTCAGCCGGAGTACCAATGCCGTCGCCTGTGCTGTCCATAACCGCCTGGCGCTGCCAGTTGCGGCCATCGAACTGCCATGTGACATCGGCCTTGTCGGTCTGCCGGTAGACGGCGCGGTTGTCGAGCAGATCGGCACCCTTGTCGAACGCCTTGCTCATCAGCAGCGCATCGCCCGCGACGATGGCCGCAGGGACGAAACTCGACGTGCCGATCAGTGATGCGGTGGCCATGCCGCCGATCCAGCCACCGCCGTTGCGTGCCAGAGCGTGGGTGAGCTCGGACTGGGCGGCCGTGCCGTTGCCTTCTTCCAGCAGTTGCGAGGTGCGGCGGGCGGTAATGACAGCGTCGGCGCCGGAGGCGAGCAGGCCGCCGGAGCGGATCAGTTGGCTCGTGGAGGCTTCGCCGAGGAGGAGGTCCAATGTAACTCCGCCGCGTTGCCCGACCGGAGCACGAAGGCGTGATGCGGCCTCTTCGCCCAGTACGCGCTCCACGGTCAAAATGCTCGACTCAGAAAGAAGAGTCCGCCCTTCATGATGGGCATTGGAAATTGCGAGAGACAATCCGCTTCGTTGAAGCTCAAGATTTCTGCCTTTCGTCAATTTGCTTCCCGTCAGGTCGGCATGTTCAAGCAAAGCAACGATGCGCGACTCGGATTCCGTCACCAGCAGATAGCTGCGGTCTACCGGTCCGAAGCTGGCAAGCGAACCAATCTTCGATGCGTGGAGCTGAGCGTAACTCCGGTTCTCGAGGAAGAACGACTGCGTCACGGGCCGAATGTCATCAGCGCGCATGCCAAGCGGCGCGTTCGTATAAAGGTCTCCATTGACGAGGCCGACCGTCATGGTGTCGCGGAGGTCTTTGACCTGCGCTGCTAGGCGCTGGAGTGCCGCTGGATCACCACGCAGCGCTTCCTGTCCGTCTCGGGAAAACCGCAACTGCCTCAGCTCAAAACCGATGCCGTCCTGATAGTCAGCTATCGGACCGCCACTATGCGGCGAGATACGCATTGCCTGCGCAAGCTCGCGATCAGCTGGCATGTAAAGGCGATTCTCAAAGGCATCTTTCTCAATGAGCTTTGCCTTGGCGAGCACCCTGAGCAGCGGATCATTCCTGAAGGTCTGCTGCTCGATTACATGGTGATCCTGCAGGATCGGACGATCAGCCGGCATATCAACACCTCATCCATGAAATCACATATCTGCTTCAGATATCGAATGCGTCCTTGAACCTAAGGCCGCGTGTTTCACCGTCACTTCCGATTCCCGCAGCCCGTATGGCATCTCGGAATATGCGGTCACAGTAGACAAGGTCACCAGAATATGGAGTGCGGAAGACGTGACTGTCCGCGACTACATCCCTCTTAAATGCCAAGCTTGCTCCGCCACGAAGGTCGTAGAACTTTCCGCCCGGGTAGCCCTCATCAACGATGACCCGGAACTTAGACGCTTCCTCGTCGACGGCATCCAGTTCGCGAGCAACCTCGCACAGGTAGTACGTTGGGCCCTCCGTGCCATCCGGAAGCAAGTAATCACACTCCACGAACTCGAAGGCAACGGGATCGATTTCGGTGAAGGCCTTCTTGAGGCGCGCCGATACCAACCAGTAGCCGCTCATTCCTCCTTCGAGGTCCTGAGGTGGATCCCCCAGCTTTGGATCGAGAACCAGACGCGGTCTCTGCGCCAGAGGAGGGAAACCGCCTTCTTCGGGGCGGATGATCAGCCTTGGCGGCGTCAGTAGTGCGTCCTCATTCTCGATCTCAACGCCGTGCCCTCTCCCCCTTCGGGTCGTGTCAGGCATCAGCAGATAGAACTCGCCAGGCGCAGGCTGATTAGGCTTTGACGAATCCATGCGCTTGTTCCTCCCAAATTTCGTGTTCCAGCCTGGAGACAGAGCGGCGCCCCGGGAAGGCGTTCGCCGCCAGCTATGTGAAGACCTCCAGTGTAGACCGTGAGCCCTCCCAGAGATCATAGCCCGCCGCTTGCGAGAAGGCAGACGATAACGGCAATTTTGACCATCAATGGTTTCTGCGGCAATTAGGAAATCTACGATTTCTCAGCGCGCGCACATGCTCCGCATGTTTGGAGCGCGGTCGTGCCCTCCTGTCGGCGCCGGGACCGACTCAGCAATTCACCACATCTTCAAACCAGAGCCCGTTGGATCTCTTGGCCGTGACGATGCCGGCAGCTTCCATCGCATCTTTGAACGTTCGGTCGCAGAATACCCCGCCATGGAACGGCAATCTGAACACGTGAGCCGAACCCAGCACTTCGCGTTTGAACGCCAACCGGATATCACCGGTCAGGCGGTAATATTTCCCTGCCTCGTACTCATCGCTGATCACGATGTTGAGCTGGGAGGCTTCTTCATCCAAGGCGTCCAGCGTACGGACCACGTCGCAAAGGAAGTAGGTTGGTCCCTTTGAACCGTCATCCAAGCGATAGTCGGTATCAGCGAAAACGAACGCGTCAGGGTCAATCTCTTCCATGACCTGGCGCAAACGCTCGGAGACCAGCCAGTAGCCGCTCAGCCCGCCTTCCAGGTCCTGTGGAGGGACACCCTGCCGCTCCCGATAGACCAAGCGCGGGGTTTCACGCAGTGGAGGAAAGCCACCGGCCTCGGGTAAGAAGATCAGCCTGGGAGTCGCAAGCAACGCGTCCTCGTTATCAAAAACCACCCCGTGACCCCCTCCTCCACGGGTAGCATCCGGTCGTAGCTTGAAGAACTCGCCCTTGCGCGGCTGATGGGTGGAAGTCGATCCCATGCTTGTCATCTCACGCAGTGAATGTGAATCGAAGTCGCTCGTACGCAGTTGACGCGAATCCATAATGCGCCCAAGGGTCCGACCCTAAGAGCTCTGACTCAGATGCTGGCTGCGTCGGTGAACCAGAGGCCCCGCGATACGCGCGGCCCACCGATTCCAGCGTTCCACACAGCGTCGCGGAGCTCTCTGTCACAGAAGACGAGGTTTCCCGAGTAGGGCGTCCGGAATATTCTGGCTTCACCGATGACCTGCTTGCGGAACGCCAGACTGGCTCCGCCCCTTAGGTCGTAGAACTTCCCACCTCGATAGCCTGCGTCAGTGATGATCCGAAGTTTCGAGGCTTCTTCGTCCACCGCATCGAGCTCACGGGTTACATCACACAGGAAGTACCGCGGCCCCTTGGATCCATCGGCAAGGCGGTAGTCACACTCCACAAACTCGAAGCCAGCCGGATCTACAGACACAAGAGCACCGCGTAATCGTTCGGAGACCATCCAATAGCCGCTCAGCCCCCCCTCCAGATCCTCCGGGAGGCTCCCCTTCTTTGCCGAGTAGACCAGCAGCGGCTTCTCCGCCATGGGTGGAAATCCCCCTTCTTCTGGTCGCAGGATCAGGCGCGGCGGGATGCGCAGCCGCTTCGCGTTCTCGAACACGACGCCGTGCCCCTTTCCCCCACGCGTGGTATCAGGCATCAGGAGGAAGAACTCGCCAGGAACAGGCTGGTTCGACTTCAATGCTTCCATGCTCTTTCGCCTCCTTTAACTATGATGCGCCGTAGCGAGTCTGCCCCGTTCTACCCCGACCTTGCGCCTGGTGCAATCAGATCACTGCGAGATTCCGAACCTGGTCAAGCATGCGTCCCACGTCTTGAGACGCGCTCCAGCCATCCTCCCTTTCCCCTCTGGAGGATGACATGACCAAGATCGACCCCACATGGCTGGAAGCGTTCGACAAGGAACTTCTCCACCTGTTCGCCATCGACCATCGCGATGCCGGCATGGATGAGTACCTGCTGAGTTGCTACGCGGACCTTCCTCCACGCGAAGCAGCACTGGCGTTCGGCAGCGACTACGACCTGGAGCGCGACGATGCGCTGTGGCCTCGGCCGGGGGTGGCGCTGCAAAGTTAAGTTGTGTCGCAATCGGCACGCTGCGCGAATGGGGCATGTGGGCTACGTGTCGCTTTTGGGATCCCGAAGAGCTACAAACCGTGCTTTTCAATGCGCATTCCGGCGATAACTTAACACCGGCCGAAACCACCGCACCGCAAGGGTTCTGCCACGCCTGCTCCATGCAACAATGCCGTAAGCGTCAGCATTTACGGCCTCTGCGGTCTACGGTTTCTTGGCATCTCGCAACCATGCGAGTACACCTTGGCATGCCACCGAAAAAGGGTGGCGCGGGGTTCGAAAGCCCGCTCAGTAACCTTGTGTTTTGCGCTTGTCAGCCGGCGTCACCTTTTGGGTGGCGCCGGCTGGCAATCCGTTCGCGTTCCATGGCGGGCGGTGCGTGGGGGTCCTCGGACCCACCGGCTTGGTTACTGTCCGGCTTTCGAACCACGCACCGTCCGCCGCCTCTATCGGTGGCGTTGCTATCTGTCCTGTACGGAGCATTGCCATGAACACATCGGACTTCCGTTCCCTGCACGCGCAGTACGATCCGGACAACGCCGAACCCGAGCGCGAACCATCCGTCGATCCCAACGCCTTCGTCGCCACGCTGCACCGCATCGGAACTGGTGCGGCTGCGGATGGCCAGCCTTGGCCGGAACGGCATCAACTGCCTGGGCGGCGTCTTCAGTTGGCGGACGCGGATTGCGCGCTGGCGGGTCTGCGCGTGGTGGCGGAGCTGATGCTGGCTGCGGAGCGCACTCGACAGAACGGTGCGCCCGAGGAGTATCTGGGGGATCGGGTGATGGAAGGGTTGAAGATGGCGTGTGTGGCGCTGACTGCGCAGGTTGCTGAGCGGCTGCATGTACGGGAGTAGCACCCAAGGCTTGAACCTCAAGCAATAGGCTGCAGGCTGTCGCCGCAGCCCCATTATCCGTTCGCCTCTGATCTGCAGGACTTCCAATGAAGTCTCTGACGTACGCAGTACTGTGCTTGGCAGCGCTGATTGGTTCAGCGCTCGCCCACTTCCACCAGCCAAAGGGCGATTTGGAGCTGAAGGCCTACCCCAAGGTCTCGGCTGCAGAGTTTGCTGTCATGCGCCATGAAGCCATAAGCCTAGCAGCTGAAGATGCGGCGCTCGTTGCCGGACGCTTTGAAGCAAGGCACTTCGAGCTCACTTGCCGAGGTGATCCCGCTCTGCTGGTGGACAATTCCGCATCACAGTTGCTCATCCTAGGTTTCATGGGCCAAGCCAATGAGAGGCCTTGCGTTCAACCTCTACTCCAGCGCTGGAGTAGCCGACTACTTCCGGCCGATTAGGGCTTTGCAACTGAACTCCACATACGAGACGCGTCGACGGGCCTGAACAGGCTGCGATTTGCGCCGACACACTGCGCTCCTTCGCCTCAAGCTATTAGCGCCTCATTGTGTCGTTTACGGCATACTTTTCCCAGGAGCGCCATGCGCGGTCGAGGACGGGGGAAGGGTGTGAGCAGGTGGACTGACGACGAACTGGCCGCTGCCGTCGAGGCGTATCGCCAAATGGAGGCGCGTCTCGCCGATGGATTGACCCTTGAGAAGGCAAGGGTCTATCGGGAACTGGCTACCCGGCACGGACGCACGTCCAAGGCCTGGGAGTACCGCATGCAGAACATCTCCCATGTTCTAGATCAGGCAGGTAGGCCCTGGCTACCCGGACTTCTTCCAGCATCGAACGTGGGTGCAAAGGTTGAGCCGAAACTGGCCAAGCTCCTCGGACTCTCCGGTGAGACGCTCACGTCGGTCTCTGGTCCTACAAGGGAACTGTTGGAGCAGGAGGCCAAAGCCGCGGAGGCAACTGGCAGTTTCTCTCCAGCAGACGATGTGGACGAGAGGCAGCGTGTGCTGGCGGCTATCGTTCGACGCCGCGGGCAGCCTGCGTTCCGTAAGGCACTGCTGGACGCATACGGCGGTCGGTGTGCGATGACTGGGTGCGATGTGGTCGATGCGCTTGAGGCGGCCCACATCCGCCCCTATTCCGGCCAGTCGAGTAGCGTGGTCAGCAACGGTCTTCTATTGCGCGCAGACGTTCATACCCTTTTTGACCTCTACCTTATCGCCGTGGACCCGGTGTCCCTGCAGGTGTCTTTGGCCCCTGCATTGCGCCAATCAAGCTATAGCGACCTTGTCGGCAAGGAACTGGCGTCTCCAGCATCAGCGACACTTTCGGCCAGCCCTGACTCGCTAGCCTGGCACCGATCACAATGTGCCTGGGCGTAGGGCTCCCCCGCCTGGTTGTCTCAGCTCCTGAGACAGCAGAGGGAGATCCTTCCGGTCCGGATTTCACTTGCCTCACTTGACGTATAGATCAATAATTGGGGCGTATCGAATACGGAAGCCGGGCGTGACAACCCTCCAAGAACTAGGCTGTCAGGTAGCTGCTAGGCGTAAGCAGCTGGGCTTGAAGCAGATCGACGTAGCGAAGACCAGCGGCGTAACTGCTGAACTGCTTTCACGATTCGAAAGGGGTCGCCTTTCTGAGCTCGGCAGCAGAAAGCTGATTGCAGTGTTGTCGGCTTTGGGCATGGAAATCTCACTCAGCACGACGCCATCCTTCATTTCGGAAGAAGGATGATCGCGTCCAAATCTATGTGGACCGTTGGTCCAATCAAGCAAAATTCACTGGAGTACTGGAATGAGATCGGTTGAGCTTTTCGCAGGAGCCGGCGGTTTGGCCATGGGATGCGAAATTGCCGGTTTCGAGCACTTGGCCGTGGTCGAATGGGACAAGTGGGCGTGTGACACGGTCCGCGAGAATCAACGGCGCGACTATCCCCTTGTTCGTGGCTGGACCCTGCATGAAGGTGATGTCCGATCATTCGACTGGTCCTCCATCCCGCAGGACATTGAGCTTTTGGCTGGAGGCCCCCCCTGCCAGCCATTCTCCATTGGCGGCAAACACAAGGCGCATGAAGACGGCCGGGACATGTTCCCGGCGACTGTCGAGATCATCAGGCAACTGCGACCGAAGGCCTTCATTGTTGAGAACGTGAAGGGACTGACTCGCGCCAAGTTCGCGAATTACTTCCATTACATTCAACTGCAGTTGGAGTTCCCGGATGTCCCTCCCCGCAAGGATGAGGACTGGTCAGATCACCTTGCGCGCCTTCAAGTAGAGAAGACTTCGGGAAAGCGGAAGGGCAAGGGTCACACCTACAACGTCATTCCTACGCTGGTGAACGCTGCGAACTTCGGCGTTCCCCAGAAGCGTGAGCGCGTGTTCCTGGTGGGCTTCAGAGACGATCTGGGCGTGGAATGGTCGTTCCCGCATGAAACCCATAGCTACGATGCTCTTCTGCATGATCAATGGGTGACCGGGGTCTACTGGAAGCGTCACGGCATACGTCAGCCCAAGATGCCTGCAAAACTGGCAGCTCGGGTCGCCAAGTTGCAGCAGTTCCGTACGATGCTGCCGACGCAGGCATGGCGGACGGTTCGGGACGCGCTGCAGGGGCTGCCAGATCCCGAAAGCCGCGAAGCCAAGAAGTTCGCAAATCACGTCTATCAGGCCGGTGCACGCTCTTACCCGGGTCACACTGGCAGTCCACTCGATTTGCCGGCGAAGACGCTTAAGGCTGGTGGCCACGGTGTGCCGGGCGGCGAGAACATGCTAGTGAAGGATGACGGCTCGGTACGCTACTTCACCATTCGAGAGAGCGCTCGAATCCAGACGTTCCCCGATGGATTCCAGTTCCATGGCAGTTGGTCGGAAACCATGCGGCAGCTTGGGAATGCAGTCCCCGTACTGCTGGGGCAGCGGGTCGCGGCAAGTGTTGCGGAGCAGCTCGCGATTGCGGGACTGTCGCAAATGGCCAAGAATGAAGCAAACACCAAAAGAAAGCGCGCATGACGGCCAAAGTAATTCCGTTCAATCCACTGGATAAGAAGAACCTTGGCGCTAGCGTCGCCGAGGCATTGCTTACTAAGGAAGTACACCCCCTCGGCGAGCTATCGCCGTTCGATGGCGCGGGCATTTATGCCATCTATTACACAGGCGACTTCGAAGCTTACGAGCAAATCGCCCGGCTCAACAACGATGGAAAGTTCATGCTACCCATCTACGTGGGGAAGGCTGTTCCAGCTGGCGCTCGTATGGGGGCAGGCTCCGACGTTCCGCCTGGCAAGGTGCTATTTAAGAGACTTAAGGAGCACGCGGACAGCATTAAGGCCGCGACGAACCTGAGCATCGAGGACTTCTTCTGCCGATTCCTCGTTGTCGATGACATCTGGATTCCGCTCGGCGAGTCCCTAATCATCTCGCGATTCACACCTGTGTGGAATTCACTGATTGATGGATTTGGAAACCATAATCCTGGCAAGGGACGGCATGCCGGGATGCGCCCTCGCTGGGATGTCCTGCATCCAGGACGCGAATGGGCACAGCGCCTAGCAGAGCGACCCGAGTCTCCGTCCAGAGTCGCTGAGGACGCTACTACCTATCTTCGCATTTTGCCGGCGTGCCTTTCGGATAAGTTCATTGAAGCGGAAGGCGAGTAGGAGCGGCACCGTGCCAATAGATTGACATGTCGCAATTGACTTGGCATCGGAGTTAACCTGTGGTCTCCGATGCTACGTCCAATTGCATGCAATACTTCCAAGACCTCGAGTTCGATCTGCCAGCAGCTCTTTTAAGGGAGTTGGTTGAGCTATTCGCACGAATGAGCGCAGCACCACTCAGCCAACAATACGCAACCGCCCTTGCCGACGGACAGGGGGTGTATCAGCTCTATCATCGAGGAAAGCTTGTCTATATTGGCAAGACAGACAACGAAGCCGGACTGCGCAAGCGACTTCTTAGACACTGCGAGAAGATTAGTTCTCGATTAAACCTAGATCCAAGCGACGTTTCTTTCAAGGCCGTACGGATCTATGTTTTCACCGCAATGGACTTAGAAGGAGCTCTAATTAGGCACTACCGGACTGAGCAAGGTGGGCTCGCCTGGAATAATAGCGGATTCGGTTCGAATGACCCAGGAAGGAAGCGCGATCACTCTAAACTTAAGAATGATCACTTCGATTATTGCCACCCTATCAATCTAGATTTCAGAGTATCCGTCGGCTCTCAACACTATATGACAGCGGCCGCCATATTAGCGGAACTCAAGGAAAATCTGCCGTACACAATCAGGTTTGAGACGACATCTCCGGGTTCAAAACGGCCGCACTCAGACCTCTCCAATGCGGTCATCGAACTTCATCACGGATCGCAGACTGTTAGGTCCATACTAAAATCCATCTCCAGCGGACTCGGGCCTGACTGGCAGATAACGGCTCTTCCCGGGTACGTAATTGTCTATAGAGAGAACGAACACTACGACCACGGGCTGGTGATTTAGAAAGATCCATCCTCACCACAAGGAATATATTCGGTCATTCCTTCATTTTCTCTGAACTGTAATTACACACCGGCTTCTACTCAGGACCTGCGGTTAATGTAATGGCATAGGCCGCATCTGGGGTCATCATCTTTAGCGCCTGATGAGGGCGCTGTTGGCTAAAGAAGGTGCTCCAGTCAGCGATCAGCAGCGTAGCGTGCACCTGGCTTTCGAAACGAAGCCAGTGCACGCATTTGCTCCTTCAGAGTCGGATCACGCGCTCCACCACCTCGTTCTACTGCGGGCAGTGTGGCGTGATGAACTCCTGCTTGAGGCTATAACTAACGCACGAGTCGCGTGTAGTTGCGGCATTCAGGCGCTGCGCCTGAGCCTGAAGGTCTGCGCGACTGGTGAACGGCATACGGACGGATCACAGCAGGAAAGGCGTCAGTAGCTGTGTGTCGTAGCCGGCGGTGAGCGCCTGCTCCAGTGCGGCAGAGACGGCAGGCCATGCTCATCCGCGACAAGTGCCAGACTCGCGGCTGTCTCGTGCCATAGTCGATTTCCAATGCAGGGCTCAGCAAGCCCCACTTGCGGACCCAGGCTCTGCACAGACCCCTTAACCCAACGTTAATCCGGCCCCTCGATGCGGGAGAAGCGCTTTGCGGGTACTGGCAAAGCAGGCACTTGCGTATATACAGTCGCCTTCAGCCGTCGCGAGCCCTCGTAAACCGGCTGTGCCCTATCGGCCGGACATTCTGGCATTGGCCGGCGGGAGTCAGCCTGGTGCGGGGCAGCAACAATCGGATGAAGATCGTCAAGCGCGTCGCCCATGGGCATGTGGGCGACGCCAGCCTCTATTCAGGATCGGCGCGCCCTTTGCAGAGCTAACTTAGTAGCAAAAGAGCTGAGCATCGCAATTTCGGATCATGACATCAGCCAGATATGGCATTAACCACCGGAAATATTGAAAGCACCCGGCCACTAATTGTAATAATTCAACTGTTGCAGCCTAGGTTCCGCCGCGCTACCTAGAACGGACTTGATGCACGAATAGAACTCAGGGGGTGAATTGTCAGGAAACGCAACCTCACAAGCCGCCGCCAGCTCCAATCCCTCACCCATAAGAGTCTCAATTGCCTCCAGTGTCGCCTCGACCGCAGCGCGTCTCAGCTTCCGCAGACGAGCAGCGTCAAGCCCGAGTTCAACTATCGTCCTTCCCGCACGGTCCACAAGATGACCTGGACAATCATCAGAAACGGATATAGATCCGTCAGACAAAAATCCAAATATAAAATCGTCATCTGAAATATCAGAAAGTGGATTAATGATTACGCCGAGTAGGTTTTTATTTCCTTTAATCGCATCACAGGAAAGATCTGGCGCTGTAAACCTGCCCTGCACTGCAACCGCCTTGCTAGCGCCGCCGTGACAGCACCCGAGCATATTTGACCACGTCGCCGCGTGATTTGGCGGGGGGTTGTGCGGCTTCTTCGGAATGAAATGCTCAACCCGGAAGTCCGAGCGATCAGCGCCGTCCTCGTCTATGATCATTCTAATTTCGCAGTACGCACACAACGACTGTTGATCCCGGAACAAAAACTCCCTTATTTCCGTGTATCTTGACTTATTCCTCTTAATCTCCCGCCAAAGCGCGTGCGGCTTGCCTGCAACAAAAGACGTCAGCTTGGGCGGAGGCGCCCCTTTCTTAATCCTTCGCAACGCCCTTCCTCCTCATCTCCCCCAATCTAATTTCGACATCTATTCGACGCAACTCGGGCTCATCTCGCCACCCCCAGATGTCAAGCTCGGCGCGAAGCTGAATGGCCTCGGGCGAATCCCACATTGATCTAGATACGAGTGCCTTGTAACGATCCAGCTTTGCGGTTATCGCGTTGGGAGGCCTCGCGTCAACCTCCTGGACGTCCTCCATAACGTCAACACTTCTCGCACCAAGCGCAAAACTCGGAATTAGAACCCTAGTTTCCTCCTCGTCGACAACCAACTTTCTT